>JAZROC010000113.1:0-2541 GCA_045648525.1 Clostridia bacterium | reverse complement strand
ATTAATGCAACGGTAGGTCCGATAATAACGGGAGGCATAAGTTTATTAACCCATTCGGTGCCGACAAAGTGAATGATAAGGGCGATTAAAACGTAAACAAGACCGGCAACTACCGAGCCTAAAATAATACCGCAGTAACCGTAAGCAACTGCAACGCCCAATGATGAAAGGAATGCAAATGAGCTTCCTAAGAAAACGGGACTCTTGAATTTAGTAAATAACTGATACACTAAAGTACCGATACCTGCGCCTAAAATTGCGGCAGGAATTTGTGTGGGTAAGCCGATAATTGTGGGTACAGCGATTGTTGCGGCAAGTATTGCAAGTAACTGCTGAAGCGCAAATACAAGCATCTGCCCAAATTTAGGCTTGTCTTCGATGTCGAAAATTAGTTTCTTTTCCATAGTTCTCCTCCATATTTTACATTGGTGTTGTGAAATTTTACTCACATTATCTATTTTATCACGATTAAAATGATTTTTCAAGATGCAAAATGCAAAAAATGGAGAAAAAAACCGAGTTTTAAAAAACTCGGTAAATCATTTTTCCAAAAAGGCTTTATATGAATCAATTTCTTCGGTGGCGGAAATGAGAAATTTTTTACATTCCTCATTTTTTGCCAGAAGTTTACCTACTTTTTTTACTGCTTTAAAAAATTTCGGGTTAAATTCAAGGTGGTCATAAAACTCAAACATAGGGCAAAGTCTTGCCGCGCGGTAATCAAGCTCAACGTAAATTTTTCCCTTTTCGTCAATGGTAGGGAAGAAAGGAAAAATTCTGCAGGCTAAAGGACGTTTACTTCTGTTACAGGTGCCGTTACAAACGACCAGATTTCCGTCTTTTACGGGCAATTCGCTTTCTTCAAAGGGGAAAAGGCGCATACCTGTATTATTGTCGCCCTTACAGCAGGCACCGTTGCATAATTGACCGCAGTCAACGTAAAGGGGCGTTAAATCACCCATAATTTTGAAAATTTTGTCATATAAATTCTTGTTTGTCATTTTTCTTCCTTTGAAATTACTTTTTTACACCATGTTCTTTTACTGCAGTTAGGGCACTTTAAGTAACGGGTAAAGCCCATGTGCATGGCGTTAAGTGCCTGTGTATAGGTGGGTACAAATTCGTGACCGCAATTTTTGCATTTGTAAGCGCCTACGCTGACTTCAAGTTTTAACGCGTAGAAGCACGGTATTAAAAATACAACGCAAGCACCGAGAACGGTGACAAGTTGCCACACTCCTTCGGGAATTAAAAATGAAGCAACGAAGCAGATTGCCAGCAAGCCAACTATGCTTGCAATCATAATTAACCACATAGAAGTCCATATTGTTTTGTTTTTCTTTTCTAATTCTTTTGCCATATCAAGCAAAAGTTTTTCGTTGTTTTGATTGTTTTCCATATCAATTTTTTCTCCACTCAATAATTCATTTACCGTGATTTCTAAAATACTGCAAAGCTCAAGCATTATTAAAGAATCAGGCAACGCTCTGCCTGTTTCCCATTTGGAAACGGCTCTGTCAGTTATGTGTAAGGCTTCTGCTAACTGTAGTTGCGTCAGATTCTTTTCCTTACGTCTGGCTTGTATAAATTGACCAATTTTTATTTGATTCATTTTGCGCTCCTTTCACGGATAAGTATATGACTTTTTTTAAAAAAATCAACATACCGTTGGTTGAGTATGGATATTAGCAATAAATAACAGCGTTGTTAGTGCAAAAAATATCGCTAAAATTATAATTGAAAGACAATTTACTGTTCGGATTGCTTTTTCTTCGGTGCGGAAAATTTTTAGTAATATAATGTATATATATGCTCCCGATAATGCGCCAAGGGAATTGGTGATTAAATCTGTAACGTCGCAAATGCCCGTAGCAAAAATAAACTGAACTAATTCAAAAATCAAGCTTATAACTATACCATATAATATAGTGTGTTTTGTTGAACGATTTATCATTCTCAAATATAAGCCGAAAGGGATAAAGACAAGAAAATTTAATAACGATTCTCGTATGTGGGCTTTGCTTGCGTTAAGGATAAAGTTAAAAGGTATAAGGTTTATGCTTCGCTGGCTTGTTAGAAAAAAATTGTCAAAGAAAAAAGACGTTTTGAAAATAATTACCCACACAAGTATTATGCAGTATATAATGAATATAACTTTTTCAGCTTTGATTTCTTTATGCATTAATGCTTCCCCTTAATCTATTAAATTGAATATATCACAAAAGCATTGAGAAGTCAATATAATAATAGAAGCAGTTTTGATTGTGACCGGACCCGTCGCTTCGAGTTCAAAATACTATCAGAGAAACAAAAAAACACTGCGATGCAGTGCTTTTTTGTTTGGCGGAGACAGAGAGATTTTCACGACTACGTCGCTCCCTTGCGGTGCCCAAAATTTTTTGCGAGGCAAAAGCATCGAAAAATTTTGACCGCTGCGCAGAAATCAACTCGCTTCATCACCCACTGGGTGCGCGTGTTGATTTCTCTCCCGCCGGTACCCGTCGCTCGAGTTCAAATAATAATCATCAGAGAAACAAAAAA
>JAZROC010000112.1:0-2810 GCA_045648525.1 Clostridia bacterium | reverse complement strand
GCTTGAATATGGTGTTTTTCATTTCTTCAGTTGCATCGGGGCGGGTTTTAATATACTCCATTAACCCTGCCGACTTTGATGCAAAAGACGAAACGGTTAAAATTCTGTTACCTCTGTTAATATCAAGAAGCTTTGCAATAGGTCCTAAATCGTGGGTGGGGTAGTTATCAAGACAGCGGTTTTTATAGTTGTCAAAACGGTAGTGGCGGTTAACGTGACCGTAGCAGGCTTCTTCCCTTATATCGTGACCGTAAGCACCTGAACAATGGACGATTTCACCAAAAAAGTTCTTTCGTGCCATTGCGGTTGCCAAAAGCTCTTCCTTGTTAAAGCAACAGTTTTCCATAAGCATATAGGGCGTGCCCGTTCTTTCTTGAGTGCGCACTAAATTAAAGCAGTTTTCCAAGGAATATTCACTTCCTACCTCGCTTGCTACCGCGATGCCCTTTTCCATAGCGTAGATGGAAATTTCTGCGTGCAGTTCCCAACCGGTGAAAACAAATGCAACGTCAGCACCCTTAAGTGCTTCCTTGTAATCGGTAAACCCCTTGGCATCCTTTGCGTCCTCTAATGCACGGGCAATTCTGTCCTCATAAATATCACAAACGGATATAACCTTAAGGTCGCTGTTCTTTAAAAGAACGTACTTTAAAAGCCAATATCCGCGATTTCCTAAACCTATTACACAAGCCTTTAACATAAAGAATCATCCTTTCGCTTTTTTAGATAATACTGTGTTTTTTTGAATTTTACAATGTATAAAATAATCAAAATACTGTGTTTTTTTATCATTTACAAATTTGAACCTTTATGATATCATATTTTCGGGTGAAAAAAATGAGCGGTTTTTTAAAGGAAAAACAATTTATAAGACATTTTCTCAATAAAGACGATACCTGCCTTTTGTGCGTAGGCTATGACGATTTTAAATACGTAAAGCCTATGAATTATTTTTGGGTGCAAAATAAATATTCGTTGCATTTCGTTCTTTCGGGTAAGGGAGTTCTTCAGATAGGGGGCAAAACCTATCATATAAAAAAGGGACAGATGTTTTTAACTCCAGGCGACGTGAAAATGCGCTATTTTCCTGATGAAAATGACCCTTGGGAGTATATGTGGTTTTCGATGAAAAACACTATCGGAAAGGAATATGCTGAAATTTTAGGCTTTTCCGTTGAAAATCCCGTAATCCAGTGCAATAAGTTTTCGGAAATCACCATAGCAATAAAAAATATGTTCGATTCTTTGTTGGAAGAAAGGGGCGGATATTTTACTGCACTTTCCGTCTTTTATAATATTCTTGAAATGTGCGTGCAGAAAAACGTTACCGGCATAAAAGCCATAAAAGACCATATCGACCAGACTTTTTCCACTCCCGAATTTAACATTGACCGCCTTTGTCATGATATGGGAATATCCCACGCCCAGCTTTTAAGACAGTTTAAAAAGGAATACGGTGTAACGGTTGTAAAGTACGTAGTTAAAAAACGAATGGAGCTTGCTTGCACTCTTTTAAAAACTACCGACCTTTCGGTAAAATCCGTTGCCTTCTCCTGCGGGTTTAAGGACGAGGTCCATTTTATGAAAACCTTCAAAAAAGAAATGAATATTTCCGCAGGAAACTTTAAAAAATCTTAAAATTTTAATAAACCCGTTGTTCTGAACTTAAAATAATAGAGGAAATTGAAGTAGAATAGTGATAAAATATAATTAATAAATATTCAGGAGGAATTTTTTATGAAATTTGGTGCTTGCGGTGCATTAAACGGCGCAACTTATACTATAGCAAAAAAAATCGGTTTTGACTATTTTGAAACTGCTTTCAGGTCGGTGGCAACCTTAAGTGATGAGGAGTATGCCCAATGGCTTGAAAATTTAAAGGAAGTAGGTCTTCCCGTTTTAAGAGCCAACGGTCTTTTCTTTAATGAGCAACACTTCTTCGGTGACGATGCAATGACCGAAGAAGAAATGATAGCTTTCCTGGAAAAAGGCTTCGCCCGCTCAAAAGAATTGGGCATTGAAATTATCGTTTGGGGTGCAGGTCCTACCCGTAAATATCCCGACACTATGACGAAAGAAGAAGCAATGAAAACTATTTTTAAGTACGGTCACATCATTGCCGATTTCTCAAAAAAATACGATATTCCCATCGCAATCGAGCCTTTGTGCAAAAACGAAACCAATATTTTCAATACTGTTGAGGAGTCCTGCCAATTTATCAGGGAGCTTAACCGCCCCGAAATTAAAGTGCTTGCCGATAGCTTTCATATGATGGCTGAAAGCGAAAAGTTCAATACTTTAGGTAATAATGCAGACTTGCTCATACATACACATATCGCATCTGCCGTGTACGGTAGCAGTAAAATCCGTCTTGTGCCCGATATTAAGGATGAAGAAAACATAAAAGAATTTATATTTGAACTTAAGAAAATCGGCTACAACGATACCGTATCCATTGAAGCCGCTATGCGTACAGGTGATTGGGAGAAGGATATGACGGAGGGGTTGGCGGCTCTTCGCTCCTGGGATAAGTAACGGGCACGTCCGAGCACAAAAAATTCTTGAAACTGCGGTTCAGAAGCGATATAAAGCCTTGGTCATTTACGTATCGTGTAAACTCCCTCGGCTTTAATCGCTTATTCACCTGATTTTCAAGTTTTTTTGCACTCTTTTGTTCGAGGTGAATCATTGCACAAAAAAATCTTGAAACTGCGGTTCTCGTCGGCACAAGCTACACCTTGCGCTTTCCGCGAAAAACGCGAAAAGCTGTTTAGCTCCGCTGTGCCTCCTCTTCCCCAAAATGCAATACT
>JAZROC010000111.1:0-7147 GCA_045648525.1 Clostridia bacterium | reverse complement strand
AGTTTTGTAATTTTAAGCAATCATTTTCTCAAAAAGATGTGTATTTCTTCTTTTCTTTATGGTTTTATTGTGAAGTTTATTTATATTGAAAGCGAAGCATAAAAGCAACATTTCAATTTTCACGTTCTCGTTTCCTCTGGTTAAAAATCTTCTAAAACCATAATCCTGTTTAAGTACACCAAAAGCACCCTCAACTTGTATTGAACGATTCATTCTTAGAAGTATTCCTTTTTCAGTGGTTATGTTCTTCAACGATTCATTTCTGAAGTTTGTAAATACTGTTGCCCTTTGTATTCTTCTGCCGGTTTGTGATTGCGTACAAAGAGTTCTGTTTGGACAGTTCTCGCATTCCTTGCAACCGTATATTGTCTTCTCAGATACATATCCTGATTTGCTTTTGCTCTTCTTAATTTCTACAGGTTTCAATATTTGATTTTCAGGACAAAGGTAAGTATCTTCATCTGTATTATAGATAAAACTTTGTGTTGCATACTTGTTTTTTATCTTCTTTTTACTTGTTTCATAATTACTTGGCTTTATGTAACTATCCTGTTGTTGCTTATTTAAGTACACGTAATTTTCTTCGCTTTCATAGCCTGCATCGGCTACGATTTCTTTGTATTTACCGACCTTTTCTTTTGTATCTTCCAAAAACGGTATAAAGGTAAGCTGGTCGCTTCTTTCGGAGAATATCCCCATATTTACTATGTATTCAGAGTCTACACCTATCTGTACGTTATATCCCGCTTTTAACTGACCGTTTTTCATATGATCTTCCTTCATATGCATGAAGGTTGCATCTTTGTCTGTTTTTGAAAAACTGTTACGCCCTGCGAATATATTATTATATTCGCCGTATTTCTCGGTTTTTTCGATGCAATCTGCAACGGCCTCATAATCTTTTTGCAACGGCAATTTATGTTTTCCTTTGCCATTTACAAATTCTATATTAAGCTTTTCTTTTTGGGTTAGTAAATATTTCTTGGCTTCATAAATATTTGCAAAACTACGTTTATATTTTTCTTCTAATTCTTCAAGCAACAGATTTATTTTTTCTTCTAATTTAGAACTATTCTTTTCTACGGTCTTCTTCCATACGAAACTGTATTTGTTTGCATTAGCTTCTATTTTAGTTCCGTCTACAAACAGATTTTTTAATTCTATTTCGCCTAATGAGGATAATTTTTTCACTAATTGTGCAAACAAATCTTCTATTATATTTTGCAGTCTGCCTGTGCGAAATCTTGCTATTGTATTATGGTCAGGTGCTTTAGCTCCATCCAACAGCCACATAAAGTTTATATTATTTTTGCAAGCTTTTTCTATATCTCTGGTCGAGTAATTACCTGTCATATATCCGTATACAAGTATTTTAAACATTGCTTCATGTGTTACCGAGTCAATTCTTCTCTTTCGCGAGTATGTTTTATTAAGTTCTGTATAATCTAATTGCTCGCATATTTCATCCAATGTTCGCACCGATTCACTCGGTTCTATAATTTTTTCTAAATTTAATGGCAAAAACAGTTGATTTCTTCTCATTTTTGGTGTACAATCCTTTATGGTGGTTTTGGTTTTTTGGCAATTACTATTATACACCATTTAGGAGATTTCCGCACGGAAGTCTTCTATTTTTTTGCAAAAATTTAGGGCTGCCTCACTTAATTAGTGAGACAGCCCCATGTTTGTGCGAATTTCTCGTGCGATAAACAACCACTCACCTCATAGTGCAATAAACCTTGCGAGACAAGGCGGGCACATTTAAAAACGAGGAAGTTTACATTACGGTAAATGACGGAGTTTTTATAATGTGCACAACACAGTAAATAATCCCCCGAATTTCTTCGGGGGATTATGGTCGCAAGTATTTATTGCGCTATGAATATTATCTTTCGAGGATTGATACCTCAGTATCCTTATCAAATAAGTGAATACGGTTGGGGTCAAGTGCAAGGATAACGTCGTCGCCTGCCATAATTGTTGAACGGGGGTTAACACGAGCGATGGGGTTATCTGCCTGATCCTTAATGAAAGCATCCATCTCAAGATGAACGAGTGTTTCATAACCGAGCTTTTCAAGAAGTTCAACGTGAGCCTTAATCTTTGTTGTGGGATGTGACTCGATGAATACCTGCTCGTCGTGGATATCGTCAGGACGGATACCAAGGATAACGTCTTTACCGATATAGCTCTGGTCAGTAAGCTTTGCAACAACGCCTTCGGGAAGCTCAACCTTGTTTTCGCCTAAGTGAGCGATAACCTTGTCACCTTCACGGATAAGAGCTGCAGCGAAGAAGTTCATCTGAGGAGTACCGATGAAGCCTGCAACGAACTTGTTGCAAGGATAATCGTAAAGGTTCTGAGGAGTATCAACCTGCTGGATGAAACCGTCCTTCATAACAACGATACGGGTACCCATTGTCATAGCTTCTGTCTGGTCGTGAGTAACGTAAATGAAAGTTGTGTTAAGACGCTTATGAAGTCTTGTGATTTCAGTTCTCATCTGAACACGGAGTTTAGCATCAAGGTTTGAAAGAGGTTCGTCCATAAGGAATACCATGGGCTCACGAACGATAGCACGGCCGAGAGCAACACGCTGACGCTGACCACCTGAAAGAGCCTTGGGCTTTCTCTGAAGATATTCTTCAATGCCTAAAGCCTTTGCAGCTTCCTTAACCTTCTTGTCGATTTCGCCCTTATGAACCTTACGGAGCTTAAGACCGAAAGCCATATTATCATAAACTGTCATGTGGGGATAAAGAGCGTAGTTCTGGAAAACCATCGCGATATCTCTATCCTTAGGTGCAACGTCATTCATAAGCTTGTCGCCGATGAAAAGTTCACCTTCTGTAATTTCCTCAAGACCTGCAACCATACGAAGTGTAGTTGACTTACCGCAACCTGAGGGACCAACAAGAACGATAAATTCCTTGTCCTTAATTACAAGGTTGAAGTCGTTAACAGCTGTAACGCCGCCTGCGTAAACCTTGTAGATATGTCTTAATGTAACGCCTGCCATAAAAACAGTCCTCCTATAATTTATTTATGCACATATTATAGCATCCTTTAAAAAAACGCGCTACTGTCAAAATGCACAAAGTGTATATTGACTTTGCACAACAAAGATAATATTTTATTGACAGGTGAAAAAGTCTTTTATTTTGCCGACGGTTGTGGTATAATAAATGGTAAATATTGAAGGGGTGTTTTTATGAAGTCAGTAAGAAGTATATATAAAAAAGGTATAGGCCCGTCAAGCTCGCACACAATGGGACCGGTTTATGCTGTTAAACAATTTCTTGAAGAGAATAAGGATATCGAAAAAATAAAAATAATACTTTACGGCTCACTGGCAAAAACAGGTGAAGGACACGGCACTGACCGCGCGTTAAAAGAGGCGGTGCTTCCTTTAACGGCGGAAATTATTTTCGACCTTGAAACCACTGATATTGAGCATCCTAATACAATGGATATTATAGGTATAAAAAACGGAGCCGAAATAAAGAAAAGAGTACTTTCTATCGGTGGCGGAGAAATCCGTTTTGTTGATGAAAGGGTTAAGGCGAAAAAGGATATATATAAAGAAAAGAATTTAGGCGAAATTATAACGTATTGTAAAGAGCGCAATATTCGCCTTTCCGATTACGTCTTTGAACACGAAGACGAGGATTTCAAACATTTTTTAAGCGACGTATGGCAGACTATGTGCGCATCTATTTATGCAGGACTTACCCATACGGGAACGTTGCCCGGCGGTCTTAACGTTGAAAGAAAGGCTCAAAAACTTTTTAATAAAAGACATATTGACGAAAGTCCGCAGACAAGGGAAAACAGAATCGTCTGCGCCTATGCCTTCGCGGTAAGCGAGCAGAATGCCGATTGCGGAATGATAGTTACTGCGCCCACTTGTGGTGCCTGTGGTGTTGTGCCTGCAGTATTAAAGTATTTTCAGGAGAAAAATTCGTTTTCTGATGATGATATTATCAGGGCACTTGCTGTTGCAGGATTGTTTGGCAATATTGTTGCAACAAACGCGTCTATAAGCGGTGCCGAATGTGGTTGTCAGGCGGAGGTTGGAACTGCATGCTCAATGGCGGCGGCAGGACTTGCCGAGCTTTTCTGTATGGGTATTGACCAGATTGAATATGCGGCAGAAATTTCGTTGGAGCATCATCTTGGTCTTACCTGCGACCCCGTTTGCGGTCTTGTGCAGATACCCTGCATTGAAAGAAACGCAGTTGCCGCGATGCGCGCCATAAATTCATTAAGCCTTGCTAACTTTTTGACCGATTCAAGAAAAATTTCTTTTGACCTTGTAGTTGAAACTATGTATCAGACAGGTAAGGATATTAAGGGACTTTACCGTGAAACTTCAGAGGGAGGTTTGGCTAAACTTTATAAGAGGGACGAAAATGGAAAATAAATTTGATTTTAGAAAAAATATGGTAAAAATGCATAAATCCATATCGTATTCCGATCAACCTGAAAAAGACGAAATACGTTTTTTAAATACCGTTTACGTTGATTTTTCTGATGAAGTTATTGAAACTGCCGTTGAAGATTTTTTTGATTATATGAAAAAAGCCTTCAAAATTAACCTTGAGTTTTCTTCTGAAAAGGACGCTTTTTTAAAAATCTATCTTGACGAAAGCAAACTCAATGATGCAAAAGGCTATATGGGCAGACGCACCATTGTTGATGATAAAATTACCATTTACGGCTTTGACAGTCGCGGTATTGCGCAGGCACTTTATTTCCTTGAAGACGAAATGAATTTCAGAAAAGCACCTTTTATAAAGAAAAAGGACGTTGAAAATATTATTGAATTTTCGCCTAAAATGGTACATTCAGGCTATGGTTTAGACGAATTTCCCGATGAATATTTATCTGTTTGCGCACATAACGGCTACGATGCCATTCTTGTTTTCCTGAAAGATGCAACTCATTCGGCAATGGGTGAGTGCGATTTCAACGACCTTGTAAAGCGTGCGAAAAAGTACGGTATCGACGTTTATGCCTACAGCTATTTTATGAATTTCGTTCATCCTGAAGATGAAAATGCCAAAGAAATATACCGTAATGTTTACGGCGGTCTTTTTGAAAAAATTCATGGACTTAAGGGCATTGTGTTTGTTGGCGAATCAATAGAGTTTCCAAGTCGCGATGAACACGTTGTGCCTTACCACCACAGAATGAAATCTCCCGACGGCTTGCCCTTTGATAAACAATTCCCCGGCTGGTATCCTTGCTATGATTATAAGGATTGGCTTACTTTGGTGCGCGACAGCATTTTTGAAGTTAACCCTGATGCCGACGTTGTTTTCTGGACCTATAATTTTGGTCCTGCGCCGGAAGAAGCGCGAATAAAACTTATTGAAAGCCTGCCTGAAAATATATCTATACTTGTTACCTTTGAAATGTTCGATAGAATTTACTATTTAAATTCCTTTGGCACGGTAAGGGATTACACAATCGCCTACACAGGCCCAAGTAACATATTCAAGGGCGAAGCGGCAGTGGTTGCAAAAAGAAAAAATATCCGTTTGTATTCGCAGGTAAACACCGCAGGCAGAACGTGGGATTATGGCGTTGCACCCTACGAACCTTTCCCTTACGCGTGGCATAAGCGCAACACTGCTATTTTAAAGGCAAAGGAAGAGTTTGGTTTGTGCGGACTTATGGAAAACCATCATTACGGCTTCTATCCGTCCTTTATCTCTACGCTGGCAAAATATACGTTTACTAAAAATACCGAAAATTTTGACGAGCGATTTTTACGTATCGCAAAAAAATATACCAACGAAACTGATAAATTTATTGAGGGTATAAAGTATATTGACGAGGCGGTGGGGTATTGCACTCCATCAAAGGAAAATCAGTACGGACCAATGCGAATAGGTCCTGCTTATCCCTTGTGTCTTAAAAATCCGATAAAAAAACCGTCGGAGCCGGGCACTCTGTTTGGTAACGGCATTTATACTACGCTTAACCTTAACGACGACTGGGATTTCCAGAACGTATATTCCATTAGAATTTTTGATGAAATTGACGACTGCAAAAAAGCCATTGCACTTTATAAAAAAGGCTTGCTTGTTTTAAAAACTATCAAGAACAAAAATGCGGAATTGAAAAGACTTATTAACCTTTGCGCTTTTTTGATGCGTTGTCACATAACCAACAAAAATGCAAAGGAATTTGAAATTAACCGCAGAAAACTTTTTGCCGCAACCAATCGTACCGAATTAAATAAGACTGCTGAAAAAATGTACAAAATTGCGTTGAAGGAACTTGAAAACGCCCAAAAAACTATTCCGCTTGTTAAGGCTGATTCTTCAATCGGTTACGAGGCAAGTATGGGCTACGTTTGTGATGAAGAATCAATTTTATGGAAAATCAAGCAGACAAACCTGATGATTAATAATGAATTGAAGATTTATATGAAAAAACATTAGGAGGAAGTATGCGCGGAATTAGTGCTCGGTTTATAACTGACTTAACTGAAAACGAACTTTCATACTTTTTGGCGTACGTAAAAAATCATAGGGATATTTTGAGCCTTGAAATAAGAAACGGCTATGTTAACATTTATTATAAGGGCGGAAATTTGCTGAAAATCACCCAAAATACGAGGGGGTATTCTTTTCATTTTGATGCTAAATACTGTAAGCACAAAAAGTGCGATAAAAACTTTGAGTTACTGAATAATCTTAAAAGCAACGATATTGAAAGCTATAAAAAATTCTTTGAGACAATGATGCGGGAAATGGATCAATGGTTTGAGGAACACCCCAAAAAAGAGCGCGATCACCAGCATCAACTGCTTGTGAATAATTCAAATGTTATTGATATTGAGTATCAGGTGAAAAAAATTATGCGCCTTGATATGCTGATGTTTGAAAATGGTAAATTATGGGTTGTTGAAAATAAGTTCGGCACGGGCGCAATTAAGGGGAAATCAGGTATGGCAAAACATTTTTACGATATCTGCAATATATTAAAGGATAAAGAATTGTACGACGAAATGGCATCTTCCGTTTGCAGAATTTCGCAGGATAAAAAAACTCTTGGATTAACAGATTTTTCGATTTCAAAAGAGGATATAAAAAGTGTCGGTATCTTGTTTTTGATGGTTGATTATAAGGGGGAC
>JAZROC010000110.1:0-1780 GCA_045648525.1 Clostridia bacterium | reverse complement strand
TGAATAGGTGTTTTGTAAAGGTTTGATTCAATATAGAATCTTAAGTGCTTGTAATTTCCGCTATAACCTACAAACTTGCCGAAATTGTTATCAACGGTAACAAACGAGTTTGCCCAACCACCTGAAACGTCAGTTAAAAGGTCATAGTTTTCACCGTCATTTGAACCCCAGATGCGCAGGTTGTACCAGCGATATTCCTTGTTAAGCACTTTCATATAAATGTAGCCGCCGTCCTGTGCTTCAAAAAGCTCCATATCAATGGTCTGGCAGGTTACGTCAGAATAGGGTTGCCAATAAGTATCTTCCTGACCGTCAAGCACGTTGGCTATGGGGTGTTCTTTGTTAAATGAAGATGACTTGATTTTTGAAACAAATGAACGCTGACCCAAAGTGTTTTCAGGTAAGGTTTTAGGCGGATTTTCAGGTGCTTTCTCAAATTCGATATCAGTAAGCTCTGTTCTCGTTGCAACAAAAACCCAGTCGCGTATTACGGGTCTGTCAGGTAAAGGAGCCTGACCCATATTGTCGGTTGTAAATTCACCGATAGAAATATATTTGCCGGTAACAACGTCAAACCAATAACCGAAATATTTTGTTTCGGGCAACAACTTACGAAGCATACCGCCCGTGCCGTTTTCATCAAGGAAATACCATATCATTGCTTCGTCGCCCATTTTTGCGGCACAAGCAAATTTTCGTTCTTCGAAGCAACCGATATCACCAAAGATAGGCTCAAGCTTCCAGAATGGGAATTTTAATAAAAACTCCTTCATATACATAAGCTCAAAGGAACCGCGCTTATCCATGCCAATGTACCAAGGTTCAGGGTTGTAACTGTCAAAGGGAGATTTTTCATCACAAGCCCACGTAAGCGCCCATACACCCGTTACACCGTAGGTAAAACCTGATGCGCCTGAAAGCATTGCCTGCCACGCGCCTTTTCTGCTGTGGCTTGCGTCGTTCTGAAGCAGGTAATAAATATCTTCATACTGACATTCGCCTTCAATGTATATTTTCTTTGAAGGCACGTTGTAATAGCTTTCATAAAAATGTCTTGTTTTCCATCTTGCCGCGGCGCCGTGACCTGCCTGAAGCAAATAGTACTGATGCCAAGGCTGATCCTCCAACGGCTTGATTGACGGGTGGTTTGCATCCCACGGATACATGTGTGCGCCACGTGGGTGCTGGTAGCCGTCAAGCTTTCCTATTAAATCACCAACTTTAAGCCATAAATCAATACTTGGTTGGTGGTTACATATAATTTCCTGTCCCGTGAGCCAGATGATAGGATATGAAGAATATCTTGCAACAATGTATTTTGTAATAAGGAACAATGATTCCTCGTTGCCATTCATCTGCTTATAGGTCTGTGAATGTAAGCCAACGCCTAAGCCGATTTCAAGACCTACTGAATCAAGATACTCAAACATATAGTCGGTTTTTTCAAAGGCTTCAGGATTAATTTTTTCGTAAGGCTCACTCCACCAAGGAAGAATTTCTTTTTCAGGTTCTGAACCGTTTCTGCCCGTTGAAAAATAAGTCTGATATACTGTAAAACCTTTTTTAACACGGTCATCAACAAGGTGCTTGAACTGATTTCCGCAAGTACAACCGGGATAATTGCATTGATGAATTCTTTCGTAATCAGGGCCTTGCCAATGGGTATCACCAAGCCAGAAGAAAGGTGTGCCGTCTTCATAAAGGAAGTATCTTGTGTCCTTTTCAAGCTTTACCCAACCGTGCTTATCAAGGTCGTGACGCATTTCATTTTCCAAGCACG
>JAZROC010000109.1:0-5727 GCA_045648525.1 Clostridia bacterium | reverse complement strand
CTTGAAATGAACTGCCGTTTGCGCCTTATAGGTCAGAGTATGGAGGGCGTAAAAATCAAACTTCAGGATAATTGCAAGGGTTTTGAATACGGCAACGACCGTCCCGTAATTTCCTTTATGCGTGGTGAAGCATCCAATATTTCAATGACCAATATGATTGAAAATTTCACCATTGACATTGGCAAAAACAACCCCGGAGCAACAGGTGTTGTTCATTTTGCCAATAACACGGGTGCCGCAAGAAATTTAAGAATTATCTCTTCTGACGACAATTTCCGCGGTAGCGCAGGCTTTGAAATTATTCACGATAAAGCTTCCGCCTGCATAGCAGATAACATTGAGGTTATCGGCTTTGATTACGGTTTTAAGGTTACACCGCAGACGCATTTTGCTTTCTTTGAGCATATTAAGGCAAGCAAGCAAAAACGCGCAGGCTTCTTCGTTGGTGACACTATCGTTTCCATTCACGATTACGAAAGCGAAAACGCTTGTCCTGCTCTGCGTTGCACAGGCTTTGACGGACACACCGTTTGTATTGACGGCAAATTTAAAGGCACAACCAACAACGATTTTGCCGTGCGCCACGAGTTCGGTACGCTCTATTTAAGGGATATTAAAATTGAAAACTATTTTCACTCTATGTTCGGCTATTACGCAGGCTACGTTGACGGTGATATTTTGGAATATTCCTCTCACGGAAGTGTAACGGGTCTTGATAAAGGCGAAGCGTTAACGTTGAATCTACCCATTGAAAACACTCCCCACTTGCCCTGGGAAGCACCTGAAAAATGGGTTTCCGTCAATTCCTTTGGCGCTGTTGGCGACGGTAAAACACCCTCTGCCGATGCCATTCAGAAAGCCTTTAATTCAGGAGCATCAACTATTTTCTTCCAGCCGGGCAACTATTTAATCGACAAGCAGATTATCGTTCCCGAAACTGTCAACCGCATTAATTTTATGTATTGTGACCTTTCAAACACCAAGGAAATGAAAACCCTTACCCGCACGGGCGTATTTAAAATTACAGGCGAAAGTGAAACTCCCCTTATTATCGAAGACCTTTTCGCTTTTGAAGACCTTTCAGGTATGAACACACTTATCGACCACGCAACAAAAAGAACTCTCGTGTTATCCGACCTTCACACTCAGGCAGTTTCAATGTACTTTAACTCCGTTGAAGGCGGAAAAGTGTTTATGGAAAACGTCGGCTGTACTTTAGGCGGAATTCCCGGCACGGGCGGACTCACCGACGAGGGCGAAAAAGAAAGAGAAGAACAGTTCTCATACTCACGCTCAACCCCCTGCTATCATTTTGTTGGTCAAAAGGTATGGGCAAGACAAATTAACCCCGAAAGAAGTAAAACTGAAATATTAAACGACCACTCTGATTTATGGGTTTTAGGTTTTAAAGCCGAAGAAGAAGGAACCGCCTTTGAAACTATTAACGGCGGAAGAACCGAGGTTTTAGGCGGTACCCTTTGCATCTGTTACCGTGACCGCTTCCCCGCAATTATCAACCGTGATAGTGCCGTAAGCTTCATTTCCTCGTCAATTACCTATGCAAAAGACAAAATGTGGTCACGCATCGTCGAGGAGCATAAGGGCGACGAAACACTTACCTTAACCCGCGATAAATTCCCCATTCGCTTTATGGACGTTATCAGCGTCCCTCTCTATAAAGGCGATTTAAGAAAATAAAAAAATGACGGAAGAAAAACTTCCGTCATTTTTTATACAACGTAATACGGCAGATAATACCTTGATGTTTATAATAAAACTGAAATTTTTTGGTTATAGCGCGATATCCCCTTGCCCTATTTTTCTTTTAAGAGTATAATAAATACACCAATATAAAAAGGAATTTTTTCAATGAAACGTTTAGGCTTTAACCATACTATTTATGCCTCGTATATTGCATATATCGTGCAGGCACTTGTTAATAATTTCACTCCGCTTTTATTTGTAACTTTTTCCCTTTCTTACGGCATAAGCCTTGATAAAATCGGTTTAATAGTTTCAATTAACTTTATTTTTCAGCTTATTGTTGACTTTATTGCCGCAAAGGTTGTTGACAAAATAGGTTATAGGGCATCAATGCTTACTGCCCATCTTTCAGCAGGGGTGGGCTTTGTTTTACTCGCCTTTTTGCCTGAAATTATGGACCCTTACACCGCAATACTTATTTCCACCCTTTTTACCGCAATGGGCGGCGGATTAATTGAAGTTACCGTTTCGCCCGTTGTTGAAGCAACACCGTCAACCAACGCCAAAGAAGCGGCAATGAGTCTGCTTCATTCCTTTTACTGTTGGGGACAGTTGTTTACCATTCTTATTTCCACACTTTTCTTCGTACTTTTTGGCATAGAAAACTGGCGGATAATGTCGCTTTTATGGGCATTAGTACCATTTTTGAACAGCATTTACTGCATTTTTATACCTATAAGACAGTTAACTGAAAAAGGTCAGGCACTTTCAGTTAAAAAGTTATTTTCAAACAAGCATTTCTGGATGTTCTTACTTATTATGGTATGCGCAGGCTCAACTGAATTGACCGTCGCCCAATGGGCATCTGCTTTAGCGGAGAAAAATCTGCACGTATCAAAAACCGTCGGTGACCTTTTAGGTCCTTGTATGTTTGCGTTGTTTATGGGAATCGTAAGAGCGTTATATGCTAAAATTTCAAGTAAAATAGTTATTGAAAATGCTCTTTTTCTTTCCGGCATAATCGGTGTTATCGGTTATCTGATGATTGCGCTGTTTGAAAACCCCATAATAAGTCTTTCGGGTTGTGCTATTTGCGGTGTTGCATCGGCTCTTTTGTGGCCGGGCACTCTTTCACTTTCGGCAAAAACCATTTATGGCGGAGGCACCGCAATGTTTGCCTTTTTAGCCTTGGGCGGTGATTTAGGTTGCAGTATCGGCCCCGGCATTGCAGGTTGGGTTTCGGAAATATTCGGTGGCAGTTTGCAGATAGGTATTTTAGCAGGAATCATCTTCCCTATCGGCATAATTATTGGTGCTTTGATTTATAAAAAAATAAAAAACAATCCTTGAAAGCGCTAAAAGTTTGTGATATAATTTTTTAATAGGAGGTGTTTTTTTATGTGGAATGATTTTGAAAACGATAAAAAAATCTTGCAGACAGTGCAAACAAACTTCATTGAAGGCAAAACTTTTGAAGAAATCGAAGCCGAAGTTTTAAAAACACATAATAAAAACCCTTATTCTCCTGTTACACGTGGCGAAATTATTAAATATATCCTCAAAAACGTTCAAATTGGCATTTGCCCTGAAAACTTTTTTCACGATACCGTTGATTTCAGCGCGCACTCTATCGGCAATGTAATAAGACCTTCTGAACAAAACAAGCATCAGGAAACTATAGAACTTTTTTTCGACAAAACTTCTCTTTGCTATTTTTCGGGAGGGCCTGATTATTCGCACACCTCGCCATACTGGCAAAACGTTATTGAGTTAGGTATTTCGGGACTTAAAAAGCGCGCAGAAAACAAGGATGGTGACTTTTATAAGGGCATTGTTCTTGCATACGAAGGCGCAGAAATTTACTTGAAGCGTATTGAAAATTTAGCACGCAAGGAAAACACGCAAAGAATGAATTTTCTTGCCGATGCTCTTGACAGTTTAACAAAAAATCCTCCTAAAAATATATATGAAGCACTTTTACTTATGTATTTGTTCTTCTATTTTCAAAGTGACGTTGAATGTACGTACGTGCGCTCATTCGGAAGTCTTGATATGTTATTATATCCTTTATATAAAAAGGATATTGAGTCGGGCACCTTCACAAAGGAGCAGGTGCACACTTTAGTAAAATATTTTATTCAGTTGCTGGATTCAAGAAAGGTTTGGGCAAATCAGCCCTTTGCGCTGTGCGGTGTTGAAGGTCAGGATGCGGTAAACGAGTTATCGTATATCTTCCTTGAAGAATTTATCGCGTTAAAGCCCGTTTATACAAAGGTACATATACGTTATTCAACAAAAATACCTGAAGATTTTATTTTGAAAATCTGTGACAGTATAAAGGCAAACGGAAATTCCTTTGTGTTTATAAATAACGAAATAGCAACCGAGGCTTTAGTAAAACTGGGGCAGGAAAGACAAGATGCTCTTGATTACGGCATAGTAGGTTGCTATGAATTTTTTTCGCAAGGCACGGAAATTCCTTGCTCGCTAAACGGATTTATCAATCTTCCCAAAGCGGTTGAAGCGGTAATTTTTGAGGGCGAAGATGCCATAACAGGCAAAAAAGTCTTTGACCTTAAACAAAACACCGAAAACTTTGAAGATTTTAAAAATGCAGTTAAAGAATATCTTTTATTGTTTATAAACAATGCCATTGAGTTAACTAACGCGCAGGAAAAGGGTTACACAAAAACACAGTTTACACCCTTTATATCATCAACCTACGACAGTTGCATTGAAAAAGGACTTGATATTTATCAGGGCGGTGCAAAATATAATTCGTCATCTCTTACCCTTATAGGTACGGCAAGCATTGCAGATATTCTCTACGCAATAAAAACCATCGTTTACGATGAAAAACGCGTAACTATAAAACAGTTAAGAGAAATTCTTAAAAACAATTGGCAAGGTTATGAAGAACTTCGCCATTACGCCATCTCCCTTGCAAAATACGGCAACAATATTGATGATGTTGACTGTTTTGCCCGCGAAATTACTGACTTTGCCTTAAATAATATTAACGGCAGAGAAAACGGACACGGCGGTATATACCGCGGCGGCACCTGGTCCATTGATTTCAGACTTCCCTTTGGTGAAAATACGGGTGCTTCCGCTGACGGCAGATTTTCGGGTGAGCCTCTTTCAAAAAACATCTGTGCAACTAACGCTTGCGATAAAAAAGGCGCAACTGCCCATATACTTTCGGCAACGAAATTAGATTCTACGTTAGTGCCCGACGGTACCGTACTTGACCTTGCCTTAAGCCATAGCGCAGTTTCGGGCAAAGAGGGCTCAAGAATTTTAAAGGCTACTCTTGATACTTATATGAAAAAAGGCGGGTTTGCAATACAGTATAACATTTTAAACCCCGAAGATTTAAAGAATGCCCAAAAAACTCCTGAAAAATATAAAACACTTCAGGTGCGTTTGTGCGGTTGGAACGTTTTATTTAATGATTTAACGAAAAAGGAGCAGGACGAATTTATTCTGCAAAGCGAGAATTTATGTTAGGAACTGTTTTTGCAATTAAAAAGTTTGCCGTGCACGACGGACCGGGTATCCGCACTACGCTTTTTTTAAAAGGCTGTCCCCTTGATTGTTTATGGTGTCATAACCCGGAAGGCAAAAGTTATAAAAAAGAATTGGCTTTTTACGTTCACAAATGCACTTCCTGCGGAAACTGCAAAAATATTTGTAACAATCAGCAAATTAATCCACGTACAGTTGACAGAACAAAGTGCATTGCCTGCGGAAAATGCGAAAGTGCTTGTTTTAACGAAGCCCTTTCACTTTTTGGAAAAGATATTACCGTTGACGAGGCCTTTGAAGCTTTAATCGAGGACAAGGATTTTTATGAAACGTCCGACGGCGGTGCGACAATTTCAGGTGGCGAATGTCTTATGCAGGCAGATTTTTGCCGCGAGATATTAAAATTGCTCAAGGATAACGGCATAAGCACCGCCGTGGACACCTCGGGTTTTGTATCAAGGAAGGAATTTGAAAAGGTAATTCCCTACACCGATA
>JAZROC010000108.1:0-2093 GCA_045648525.1 Clostridia bacterium | reverse complement strand
CTGCAAAATTTTTGCAGGGTGCTATTTCCATCGTTGCATTTCACTTGCAAAATTCGGTCATTTACCACGTCGGCACAAGCTTCACTTTGCGCTTTTCGCAAAATTTTGCGAAAAGCTGTTTGGTTTTGCTGTGGCTCCTTTTCCCAAAATGCAAATTTGCATTTCGGGAACCCTCATTAACTCCCTCTTTTGCAAGTTCTGCGCCTTGGCTTGCAAGGGTTTCTCGAACTCTGGCAGCCTGCTGACTTTGTCAGCAGACTGAAGCAGACGAAATTTTTCGTCTGCTTTATCTTTATCCAACCGTATTTTCAGGTTTTCCGTCTAAAAACGCTTTAATATTATTGTAAACGATATCAAGAAGCCTTAATCTTGTTTCCTTACCTGCCCATGCAATGTGGGGAGTAATGTAACAGTTAGGCGCGTTATATAAGGGACAATCCTTGTCCATAGGCTCTTGCCTTAATACGTCAATGCCTGCGCCTAAAAGCTTACCGCTTGTTAAGGCGTTCCTCAATGCGTTTTCGTCAACCATACCACCGCGGGCGGTGTTTACGAAAATTGCGCCGTCCTTCATTTTACTAAAGGATTTTTCGTTCATTATGTTTTCCGAATCCTTGTTTAATGGGCAATGAAGAGTGACGATATCCGATTTTTCCAAAAGCTCGTCAAAGGGTACTTGTGTTACCGTATCATCGTTAACCTTGCTTCTGTTTGTAACAAGTACCTTCATATTAAAAGCCTTTGCAATAGCACCAACACGTCTGCCGATGGAACCGTAGCCAACGATGCCGATAGTTTTTCCCGAAAGCTCACTTAAGGGCAATGGGAAATATGAAAAAGTTCTGCTCTTAATCCAGTCGCCCTGCTTTACCGTTTCATTGTATTCGCCAACTCTGTCTAAAATTGCAAGAATAAAAGCAATGGTGTGCTGTGCAACGGCTTCCGTTGAATATCCGGGCGCGTTGCATACGGTAATGCCGTGCGCTTTTGCGTATTCTGTATCAATATTATTATAACCCGTTGCAAATAAACCTATATATTTTACTTTTGAACCTTCTAAATTTTCGGCATTTAACTGATTTTTATTGGTAATAACCATATCTGCATCTTTAATACGGTCCTTGACCTCACTTTTGTCGGTTAATCCATAAATTTTCAGTTCACCGAAATCTGAAAATCTTTCCAATGAAACGTCACCGCTTGTAACGGTATCAGCATCTAAAATAACTATTTTCATAAAAATCTCCTTATTTTTCTTTTTTCTTTATAAAAAACGGTAATACAAAAATTATTACGACCAATGCCGCAAGGAAAATATTTGCGTTTGGTATAAACGATGTTGTGCCATCGTTATTGATAATCGTTTCGGCATTTTTCAATACTTCTTTTCCAATAAAAGGTCCGACGATTCCGGGGATAAGTACCTGAGAGAAAATTCTTATTCCCTGAAGTCTGCCTGATTTGCCAAGGGGCGTATTATCTCTGATTCTTGCCCCGAAAACCGCCATACCTGCCAAATATCCGCTCATCATTAAAAGTGAGCCTATAAATACGGGAATGGTAGTTTTGGTTAAATACAAAACGATATAGCCTGCAATCAACGTAACGACTGCAATGATTCCCGAAAAACTGAATCCTTTTTTATCGTAAACCTTGCCCCATAAAGCCGTTACCACCGAAGCAATAATTATTGCAGGTGCCATAATCAAAACGTAATTTGCCATCTGTAATGATTTCTCGTAATATATAATAAGGTATGGCATGAAAATCTGAATGGAAATATTAAAAATTACAAAGCCCAATAAAGCAATATAAAGATTTTTGTTTTCTCTGACGGTCTTTGGCTTGAAACCGTATAAAATTGCGCCTAAATATGAATCCTTAACGGGTTTAACGTCGGGCTCTTTTATTATGAAAAAGCCTAAAACACCAATTATAGTAACGAGAATGCCGATTATTGTAAAAATCAGACTCCAGCTTGAGGCTTTTTCAAGGTTGAAAAACATAAATCCGCCAAACACTACTAAAATGCTGACCAACGGCATCATTGCATTAATGCCTTCTGCAGCGCCGCGGTTTGATGAATCGGTTGA
>JAZROC010000107.1:0-3958 GCA_045648525.1 Clostridia bacterium | reverse complement strand
TCAGTACTTATAAATTTATGCAGTACCGAATCAATAGTTTTCACTTTATCACCTCAAAAAATAATTAACACGTTAACTATTATACTGTTTTTTGCCTTTGCCGTCAACCTGAATATACTGTATTACATAAAAAAACCTTGTTAAAAAACAAGGTTTTTAATCGTTATTCAGTTTCCTGCGTTGGTTGTTCCGGTGTGGGTTCGGGTGTCGGTGCCGGAGTAGGAGCAGGTGTAGGAGCAGGTGTAGGTTCTGCCGTTGGTTCAGGCGTTACAACAGGTGTAGGTTCAGGTGTTATAACTGGTGTTGCCGATGCCGTTACCACAGGAGTTATTTGTGCCGTTGCACTGGGAGTTGTCTGCGACGGATTTGAAGGAACCTGCGGTCTGGGTGTTACAACAGGTGTAGGTGTTGCGGGAGCTTGCGTTCTTGGCACTACAGGTTTAGGTGATGCCGTTATAAAACCACCGTTTTCGTTTTGCAAACCGTCATCAGGTCCGGGTGTGCCGGGATTATAAGGTGTTGGTGTTGGATAAGGTGTTGCCCCTGCAGGTGTTGCACTGGCAATAGGTGTAAGGTCCGGCAACGGTGAAGGGAACTCGGTGTTCGTTCTGCTTGCATTTATTATTGCCTCAAAGCCAGGTTCGGCATCAAAGGTATCATTCGCCCACGCGCCAGTTGCGGTAAGACGCTGTTTTTTCATACCGAAAATGTTAATGCGGGTAAGTCTGTAACCGCTTGCAGATGGTCCGTAATAGTAAAGCCAACCGCCTTGGAAGGTAAGCTCGGTGCACATTACGTCGTTTGAAAGTTTAATAAGTTCTTCTTTACCTTCAAGTTTTATAAACATACTGTCGCCATCGTTTTCATTGGTAAAAACAAAGCACTTGTAGCCCGGTAAAAACTCGTTATACGCGGTAGGTATAAGCACGGTTGCCTTGCTTTCATCCATAACTCCCACAGGCAATACAAGACAGTTTTTATCGCTGTAATAACGACGGAAGCAAAGCTGACCGTTATAAATAAAGGGATTATCAACCCTTGAAGGCAAAAGTTGAGTTGCCTTCATAGTGGCAGTGTCAAATTTATATATGCGCTCGCGTTTGGTGGAAGCATCCTGTGTATAATAGAAACTGCCGTTATGATAGAATACGTCGGAAATATCCTTGCGCACAAGTTCTTTTTCCTCGCTGCCGTCAAGGCGAACACGGTAAAGAGCGTTCTTTAAAAGAGCATTGGAGAAATATACCCAATCAGCCGTTACCTGCACAAAGGTTGCCGAATTGTTTTTTGATACCTGTACCGTTTGTGTGCCGTCAACGGAGGTTTTCATTAAAACACCGTTTTTAAGAAGGTCGCTGTAATAAAGCCAGCCATCGTAATAGTTAAGGTTTGCGCAAACGGAATTTACAAGTTTAACCGTTTCACTGCCGTTGGGACGAGCCTTGTAAATGGCACTTCCATTTTGCTTGTCGATATAGTAGAGCCAGTTATTAACAAGCACAACCGAAGAATTGTTTCTTGCTTCGTAGCTGTTGGTGTTTACCTTTGAGAAAGGCTCATAAGCATCTGCTTCAAGCACGTTAAGGTTAAACATTTCAGTAAGCACAAGAGGGTCATAGTTGGTCATTCTTGTATAAACAATTTCCTTTGAAAAGCTCTTGTATCTTTCAACCTTACCCATACGCACTTCAATATGAATATGGTCAGCACCCGTAGTGGAACCCTTACCACCGCCAATGCCAAGCTTATCGCCTATTTTAACCTCTCCGTCATTTACCATAAGTGTTGTGGCAGGAGTAATATCATTGCCGTGAAGTATGATTACGGAAATATCAAATTCTTCATTGTAGATGATTATCATATTATAATCATCTTCCTGAGTTGCATAAGTCACGGTGCCGTTAACGGGAGAATAAAAACTCTGACCGTCCATTATTGCAAAGTCCGTACCCGTGTGATAGAAATCCTCAAGCATACCGCCCGTATTTGAATACTTTGACAAATATCCTTGAATGATGCAACCAAACTCGCTGTTATAATATGAGGTCTTACTGCTTTTAAAAAGATTTGAAGCAAGTTTTATTGCTCTTTCGTCCTCTAAAGCAGGATTTTCTTTATTATAAAGAAGCTCGTCATCATACTGACCGGGATTACTGTGACCGTAAATAACACCGGGAATATAATCAAAATGAGCGTATTCCTTAACGATACCGTCCTCGTCAGTTGAAACAACGGTAATGTTTCTGCAATCGGTATCGGAAATTATTCCGTCGTTGCCGATAATTTTCCATTCAGAAGCATTGTAGCCGTCTTCAAGGTCTTCAGGATTCATATCGTTTGCATAATCTTTATATCTGTATATGCCCTTTGTCTGACTGTAAAATAACAAATCCCCCTGATTATAGGGTGCCTTACTTCCGCCACAGAGAAGCATACCCGAATTATACTGAATATCGTAAACGGCAAGCTCCTTTTCAATTTCATTAACCTGCGGTTTTTTAAACCTATCAAGAGGCACTACCATAACGGTTGCCACAAGCATTATTATCAATAACACCGCTGCCAGAATTGTAGGTAAATACTTTTTAATCATACAAAAGACTCCTATAAAAATTTGCATATATGGTTATTATATATCATTTTTTAGTTTTTTACAATAGTAAAATGAAAAAAGATGTCATTGACTTTCGGGGTGTGTTTTGATAAAATAGTTTGAGAAAAGATCGACAATAAAAATAAAGACGAATTTTTTATTAACTATATCTTGCGTTATTATAGAAATTTACCGTAACGTTGAAAATAACAATTGAATTTTCCGAGGAGTCTATTATGAGCAATATAATTTTCGACAAAAACTTACAGACAAATGAAACTGCAGCAGAAAATACTGTTACGTGGTACGATCTTCCCAATGAAAACATTGATATTTTTGGTGTATTTCCCGAAAAAGACGGGTTGCTTTCGCGAAGAATACCTCTTGAAACGGCAGAGAAAATCAGTCAAGGCATTTTCTGGATGTGCGGTTACGGTGCAGGCGGAAGAATTGTATTTGCAACCGATTCACCCTTTATTGCCTTAAAGGTTGAATATGGCAGAGGCACGGTGCCCACCGTTTGCAATTACTGTTTTTCCTACGGTTTTGATTTATATAAATTCGAAAACGGCAAAGACGTTTTTGTTGGTGCATACAGACCCGTTGCAGACTTTGATAAACACAATGCTCAATACAAGGTAAACACGCATAACAATAAAAAAATGACAATTTATACAATAAACTTCCCCCATTTTTCAGAGGTTAAAAGTTTATCCGTAGGCATTGAAAATGGATATTCCCTTCAAAAAGGAAAACAATATATAAACTCATTGCCCGTTGTATTTTACGGCTCGTCCATTACCCACGGTGCCGCGGCAGGTCGCCCCGGAAACACCTATGAAAACTTTGTTTCACAAAAATACAATCTTGACTATATAAATTTAGGTTTTGCAGGTCAGGCAAAGGGCGAAAAGGAAATGGCAGAATACATTACAAGTTTAAAAATGTGTGCTTTCGTCTGCGATTACGACCACAACGCACCCGATGCACAGCATTTAGAAAACACCCACTACCCCTTTTATGAAATTATAAGAAAATCTCACCCTGATATCCCGTATATTATGGTAACAAAGCCTGATTTTTATCCAAATAACGACTATAATGCCAAGCGCAGAGCCGTTATAAAGGCAAGCTACGATAAAGCCGTAGCGAAAGGTGATAAAAACGTATATTTTATTGACGGTGAAACGCTTTTCGAAGGTGATTTTTCCGAATCCTGCACCAGCGACGGTTGTCATCCCAACGATTCAGGATTTTCCCGTATGGCAGAAAAAATAGGAAAACTAATTGCAGACGCACTTAACATAGAGAGGATTTAAAATGAAAGTTTCAGGTTTATCAACGCCCGCATTGGTGTTGGATGTT
>JAZROC010000106.1:0-3525 GCA_045648525.1 Clostridia bacterium | reverse complement strand
ATGCGTTGGGCAGAAGAAAATAATAAAGGACTTGTTCTTTCTGATATTTCGGATAGATAAAGTCTTTGACAATTATTGCTAAATAATGTATTATATATACGATAAAAAAACGCAAAAATATGCGTTAAATTATATAATTTTTTGTGGAGGGTTTTATTATGAACAAAAAGACTGTCAGAGACATTGATGTCAACGGTAAAAAAGTACTCGTAAGAGTTGACTTTAACGTTCCGCTTGACGAAAACAAAAACATCACAGATGAAACAAGAATCAGTGCTGCACTTCCTACTATCAAGTATTTACTTGAAAATGGTGCTGCTGTTATTCTTTGCTCACACCTTGGCAGACCTAAGGGAGAATTCAATATGAAGTATTCTCTTGCTCCCGTAGCTGCAAGACTTAAAGAAATTTTCCCCGGCATCGTTACTTTTGCAGAAGATGTTATCGGTGATAGCGCAGCAAATGCTGTTGCAAACGTTAAATCAGGCGAAATCGTTCTTCTCGAAAACCTTCGTTTCCACGCTGAAGAAGAAAAGAATAATGCTGATTTCTCAAAAAAACTTGCATCGTATGCTGATATTTATGTAAACGATGCATTTGGTACTGCACACCGTGCACACGCTTCAACAGCTGGTGTTGCTGATTATCTTCCTGCTGTTGCTGGTTTCCTTATCGGTAAGGAACTTGATATTATGGGTAAGGCACTTGAAAATCCTGAAAGACCTTTTGTTGCTATTCTTGGCGGTAAAAAGGTTTCTGATAAAATCGGTGTTATCAACAACCTTTTAGAGAAAGTTGATACTCTTATTATCGGTGGCGCTATGGCTTATACATTCTACAAGGCTATGGGTCTTGAAATTGGTAAGAGCCTTCTTGAAGAAGAAAAAATTGAACTTGCAAAGAGTCTTATTGAAAAGGCTGAAGCAAAGGGCGTAAATCTTCTTCTTCCTATCGATACACTTGTTGCTGACAAGTTCGGTGAAGATGCTAACGTTAAGAACGTTGACCGTGAGCAGATTCCTGCTGATTGGGAAGGTCTTGATATTGGTGAAAAATCTCGTGAACTTTTTGCTAATGCAGTTAAGAATGCAAAGACCGTTATCTGGAATGGTCCTATGGGCGTTTTTGAAATTGAAAAGTTTGCCGGCGGCACAAAAGCAGTTGCAGCAGCTCTTGCTGAATGTGAAGGCACAACTATCATTGGTGGTGGCGATTCAGCTGCAGCTGTTGAACAGCTTGGTTATGCTGACAAAATGAGCCATATTTCAACAGGTGGCGGTGCTTCACTTGAATTCCTTGAAGGTCTTGAACTTCCTGGTGTAGCAGCACTTAACGATAAGTAAGGAGAAAAGAAAAATGCGTAAACCTATTATTGCAGGTAACTGGAAAATGAATAATACACCTTCACAGGCTGTTGAACTTATTGAAGCAATTAAGCCTTTAGTGAAGGATGCAAAGTGTGACGTTGTAGTTTGTCCTACATTTGTTTGCCTTGATGCTGCTCCAAAAGCTCTTGATGGTGCAAACATTGGTCTTGGTGCACAGAACGTTCACTTTGAAGAAAAAGGCGCTTTTACAGGTGAAATTTCAACAGCAATGCTTAATGAACTTAACGTTAAGTATGCAGTTATCGGACACAGCGAACGTCGTCAGTACTTTGGTGAAACTGATGAAGTTGTTGCAAAGCGTTCACTTGCTGCTATCAATGCAGGTATCACACCTATCATTTGTGTAGGCGAACTTCTTGAAGAACGTCAGAACGGAACAACATTCGACGTTGTTAAAACCCAGACTGTTAAGGCTCTTGAACTTATGAATGCAGAACAAGTTTCTTTAAGCGTTATCGCTTATGAACCTGTTTGGGCAATCGGTACAGGTCTTACCGCCACAAGCGAACAGGCTGAAGAAGTTATTGCATTTATTCGTAACACTGTTAAAGAAATGTTTGATGAACAGACAGCAGAAAACATTCGCATACAGTATGGCGGTTCAATGAACGCAAAGAACGCTGCTGAACTTATGGCAATGCCCAATATCGACGGTGGTCTTATTGGTGGTGCATCACTTAAAGCACCTGATTTTGCTGCTATTGTTGAAGCTGCTTCAAAAGAAGCTTAATTTAATCGGCTGCCACTGGTTATTACTTGCGGCAGCCTTAATTTTGTGAGGTAATTTATGAAAAAACCCGTTGTATTATGTATTATGGACGGTTTTGGTATTAGAAATATTAATGAAGGCAATGCTATTTATTCAGCTAAAACCCCTAATCTTACAAAACTTTTTAATGAAAATCCTTTTACTACTATCGGTGCATCAGGTCTTGATGTAGGTCTTCCTGATGGACAGATGGGCAATAGTGAAGTTGGTCATACAAATATTGGCGCAGGTCGTGTTGTTTATCAGATGCTTGTGAAAATAACAAAAGATATTGAAGACGGCTCTTTTTATGATATCAAGGCATTAAATGATGCTATTGATAATTGCAAGAAAAACGATTCAGCTCTTCATCTTATTGGCCTTCTTTCCGATGGCGGCGTACATAGCCATATTGATCATCTTTATGGTCTTCTTATGATGGCTAAAAAGAACGGTTTGACAAAGGTATATGTTCATTGCCTTATGGATGGCAGAGACGTTTCAACAACAAGTGGTGTTGGCTTTATTAAATCGCTTCAGGCAAAAATGTATGAACTTCAGTTAGGTAAAATTGCTACCGTTATGGGCAGATATTATGCTATGGACAGAGATTTCGCTTGGGACCGTGTTGAAAAGGCATATGCTGCAATGGTATATGGCGAAGGCAATATGAATACTAATGCTGTTGATGCTATGGAAAAATCCTACGCAAATGACATAACTGACGAATTTATTGTACCTACCGTTATTGATAAAGACGGTGTTATTAAAGAAGGGGACAGTGTTGTTTCATTTAACTTCAGACCTGATCGTGCAAGACAGTTTACACGTACTTTTGTTGATGAAAAGTTTGATGGATTTGAACGTAAAAATGGATTTTTCCCATTAAACTACGTTTGTATGACTCAGTATGATGAAACAATGCCAAACGTTTCAGTTGCTTATCCTCCTGAAGAATTGAGAATGACTTTAGGTGAATATCTTGCAAGCAAAAATATGACTCAGCTTCGTATTGCTGAAACTCAGAAATATGCACACGTTACTTTCTTCTTTAATGGCGGTGAGGAAAAAACGTTTGATGGCGAAGACAGAATTCTTATTCAGTCACCTGATGTTCCGACGTTTGACCTTCAACCTGAAATGAGCGCATATCCTGTTTGTGATGCTGTTTGCAAGCAAATTAAGTCAGGCAAATACGATGCTGTAATTATTAACTTTGCTAACTGTGATATGGTTGGTCATACAGGTATATTTGAAGCCGCAGTTAAGGCTGTTGAGGCTGTTGATACATGTGTTGGCAAAGTTTGTGAAGCAACGAAAGAAATGGGTGGTGTAGTATTAATTACTGCCGACCATGGTAATGCTGATTGTATGGTAGGCGATGACGGA
>JAZROC010000105.1:0-9201 GCA_045648525.1 Clostridia bacterium | reverse complement strand
CAGCCTGAGCCCAAGGGCCGTAAGTTCGAAATCACAGAAGATTTTGACGTTGCAAATGCATACGCATATTATCGTATCGGCAACTCCACTCTTTCAAAGGATATGGCTGTTAACGGCACAATCACAAAGACTTTTGTAGTCCACAATACTTCTGACGTTGCTTTGAAAGTTGAAGCAGTGTATCAGAACGGTTGGACTTCAACAAACGTTCAAGGTCTTTTTGCTTCAAACGAAATTCCTGCAGGCGAGAGCAAGGAATTCACTCTTACAGTTCCCTGCGATGCTAACGGAACTATTGACGGTACAATTGCTATTACAGCTCTTACCCTTCGCTTTAACTTATATTCTGTTGGCGAAGCAACACTTAAAAAAGGTAACGCAGTTGTAGTTGAAATCGGTAATAACAAAGAGCTTACGTTAATTCAAACAGGTACAAGACAGAACGGTAGCGCAGGTGCAACTGTTGTAACACCCGTAACAACACTTCCCAATGCAAAACCCGTTGTTGTTGGTTATGAAATCAAGAAGACAACTGAAAACACAACCAACTACATTATGAATAACACAAACGGTGGTGTTTTCACAGCTGCTGATATTAAAGACGGCAAGCTTACAAAAACATACACAGTTTACAACACAAACGATTATGATATAACTGTTGAATTTGCTCTTCAGGCAACCGTTGATAAGAAAGACGGTTCAGGCAAGGCTTGGGCAGGCAGAGGTACTACGGTTACAACTATTCCTGCAAAGTCAAGCGCTGAATTTACAACATATCTTGAAGAAAGCACAACAACTGCAGGCAAGGTTATTATTCCTGCAGGCAAGGACGCAAATGAGCAGGAAGTTGATATTACAAAGGTATTTGCTCGCTTTAACCTTAAGAAAGCTGAAGGCAATGCCGTTGTTAAGGATCTTGCAGTTATCGTTGCTGCAGGGGAAAACGACGTAGTTTCAAAGCTTGAAGCAAAGAATGACTTCACAGTAACACCCGTTACAGAGCTTCCAGTAGTTGCAACACCTACTGCAACAGCAACACCTGCTGTAACTGCAACAGTTGCTCCTACAGTAGCACCTACAGTTGCTCCCACAGCAGCACCTACAGCAGCTCCCGTTGTTAAGGGTATGCAGTTTGTTGGCGTTCAGAAGCTTTCAACAGAGACTGGTCAGTCAGCAAAGTATCCTACTTGCCCACTTGGTCTTTTCACTGCTGAAGACGTTGTTTGGACCGAAGGTTCAACAGGCGACGGCACTGAATATACAAAGAGAACAGGTACAATTACAAGATCTTACGTTGTTTATAATACCGGCTCTGTAGCTATCAAAGCAGGCGTAACTGTTTATGGTGGTAACCGTATGGCTGCTGATACAGCAACCTCACCTGTTGAAGGATGGGATGTTCCCACCGGCACAACAGGAAACGCAAAGCATACAGATGAAACTATTGCAGCACAGTCTGCAAAGGCACAGACCATTACTTTCCCCGTTTACGAACTTCAGGATGGCACACTTGTTATTGCTGATAAGAAGTCTGCAATGACAATTAATGGGGAAAAAGTTAAGGGTTATGCTCCTCTTTCAACAGCTCGTCTTCGTGTTGACTTCTGGGATTTCGACATTGATGCTTCAATGATCATCGCTCCTGCAGAAGTTAATGCAAATGATGAAATCTATACACTTCAGGATACAAGCACTTATGCAACAAAGACACTTGTATATGAACTTCCTGAAATCGCAGTTGTAACACCTACTCCCGAAGTAACAGCAACTCCCGAAGTTACAGCTACTCCCGCACCCACACCCGTTGCAAACAAGGAAGTTGTTAACGGCGATGCTGAAAACGGCAAAACAGGTTGGGCTGCAAACATGGGCGGTTCAGTTAACGCTATCGTTGATCCTGACGATGCAAATAACCATGTTATAGAATTTGTTCCCACATCAAGCCAGTATGCAACTGTAAACTTTAACCTTGGCGCAGCAATCCTTCAGGATGCAGCAAACGGTTATAACGGCGCAGGCGCAGGCAAGTACACAGTTACCTTCCGTGCAAAAGCTGAAGAGGGTAAGGGCGGTTCATTTACCGGCGTAATCAACTCTAAGCTTCACAAGAACAAGAATGACGTTGCAAACGGCTACACTTGCGTAGAAGCAACATATAAGAGTGGTACCGGAATTGCAATGACAGATACTTGGGAAACCTACAGCTTCACAGTAGATATTACTGAAAGCTGGTTACAGAACATCTACAACTGCTATGCAGCAGATCCTGCAAATGCAAGCGTATATGACATCTACTTCCGTCTTGACGGTGCAAATGGCACAAGAGCATTTGCAAACGGAACCTTCAAATATTATATTGATGACGTAACAATCGAAAAGCAGACAGAAGCAACAGCAACAGCTACTGCAACAGCTACTGCAACTGCAACAGCAACAGCTACTGCAGCTCCTGCAACAACAGCTCCTGCTGTAACTGCAACACCTGCTGCATACGTAGGTACAAAGTATGAAGTTACTGAAGCAGTTTCAGGTGGTTATCCCTATTCAAGAAACGGTAAGTTAGGTCTTACTGCGGCTGACGTTGTTGATGGTAAAATCACAAAAACTTTTGAAATTTACAATACAGGCGACGTTGAACTTCCCATCAAGATTTACTTCCAGGGCGGAAGCAACGGTTGGAAGACTCTTTCTCACATTAAATCAGCTTCCGTAACAGTTGCACCTCAGACAAAAGAAACAGTTGAGGTAATCCTCGCAGTTAACGAAGATAACACCGTTAACGTTTCAAGCGAAGAACCCTGTGCATTAGATAAGCTTGCACTTCGTGTTGACATTGGTAGTGGTGCTATTGAACTTCCCGTTGGCGCATCATTTATCGTTGTTGGTGATCACGTATTAGATATTACTTCTGCTACTATTCAGAAGAGCAGTACTGCTACTGCAGCAACAGGTAAAGTTACAGTTACAAAGGTAACAGAGCTTCCTGATTTTGCAGAACCCACAGAGGCTCCTGCAACAACAGCTCCCGTAGCAACAACTACTCCCGTACCTACCAACGCTCCTATTAAGGAAGTTGTAAACGGTAGCGTTACAGAGGGTAACAAGAATGGTTGGACTGCAAATATGGGCGGTTCAGTAAACATTGTTCCTGATACTGATGATGCAACAAATAACGTTATCGAATTCGTTCCCAATACAAGCCAGTATGCAACCGTAAACTTCAATCTTGGTCCTGCAATCGTTCAGGATGCAGTTAACGGTTATAACGGCGCAGGCGCAGGTAAGTACACAATTACCTTCCGTGCAAAAGCTGAAGAGGGTAAGGGCGGTGCATTTACATTCGTTCTTAACTCCAAACGCCATATGAACAAGGGTCAGACTGCTGGTGATTATACATTAACCGACAACACCTTTGTGTCATACGCAGGCTTCAATATGACTGATCAATGGCAGACGTTTACAATGAATATTGACGTTAAGAATGGTTGGTTACAGAACATTTATAACGTTTATGCAGCAGATCCTGCTAATAACGTATATGACCTCTGCCTCCGTTTCGACGGTTCAGGCTCAACAAGAGCATTTAAGGATGGCACATTCAAATATTACATTGACGATGTTAAGATCGAAAAAGTAATTGAAGTAACACCTACTCCTACTCCTGATATTGACCCCGTAGGTCTTGAAGTAACAACAACTGAACTTGTTGCAGGTTCACGTTATATGACTTCAGCTACCGGCATTTTCGCAGCAGATCCTACCTTCACAGGCAAGAAGTCAGTTACATATACTCTCTACAATGCAAGTGATTGCAACCTTTACTTTGAGTTTATGTTCCAGGTTGAGCACAAGAAGGCTGACGGCACAAAAGAATGGGCAACAAAGGGAGGAGGCTCGAAGGTTACAGTTCTTCCTCACAATAAGGCAGAAATCACCGCTACACTTGATGCTGAAAACGGTCTTGTAAAGGTAACAAGCGGCGGCACAACTGCAGAATATACTATTGATAAGTTCTTCTATCGTATTAACTTTACGTTTGAAGATGCTGTAGCAGGCGGTGACAGATTCGTTATCGCAGCAGAGGATAAGAACGATCCTATCTATAAGTTCACAAAGGGCACAAAGGTTACAGTTTCAAAGGCATTTGAACTTCCTGAAATCATCATTATGACTCCCACTCCCGTTGTAGACAAAGAGGTTGTAAACGGTGATGCTGAAAACGGCACAATCGGTTGGGCTACAATGAGTGGCGGTAAGATTACTGCTATCGCAGATCCTGATAAAGCAGGAAATCACATTATGGAATATGCTCCCGGAACCGGTGAGTATTCATCAATCAACTTCGACCTTGGTCCCGCTATCGTTAACAACAAAGCTATGGGTTACGTTGGCGGTGGCGCAGGCGTTTACGAAGTAACGTTCCGCGTAAAAGCTGAAGCAGGTAAGGGCGGCGCATTTACATTCGTTCTTAACTCAGCAGTTCATAAGAACAAGAACGATGAGATTGGCGATTACAAGTTAACAGAAAACACTTACGCCTCATACGCAAGCTTCAATATGACTGATGAATGGCAGACCATCACAATCAAGATGGACGTTAAGGATGCATTCTTGAAGAACGTTGCTGAAGTTTATAATGCAGATCCCGTTAAGAATGCAAAGGCATTTACACTAAACCTCCGTTTCGACGGTTCAGGCAAGGATAGAGCATTTAAAGATGGCACATTCAAATATTACGTTGATGATGTTAAGATTGAGCTTTTAGCTCCCGCAACTCCCGAACCCATTCCCGTAGGTGTGAAGTTCGAGACACAGGAACTTTACACAGGCGAACACTACGTAACAACAGGTACAAAATTATTTGCAAACGAAGCTGGTTTCACCGGTAAGAAGACACTTTCATACACCTTCTATAACACCAGCAAAGACCAGAACGCTTATATTTACTTCGGCTTCCAGGTAACACACAAGAAGGCTGACGGTAAGGAAACTTGGGCAGATGCAGGTAAGGGTATGTCAATGACCATTCTTCCTGAAAGAAAGGTTACACTTACAGCAGAAGTTGACGCTAAGAACGGTCTTGTAACCGTAACAAACGGTGGAACAACTGCTCAGTACACACTTGATAAGCTCTTCGCACGCTTTAACTTCAAGTTCCCCGAAGCAACAGGAACAGGTAATTCCGTTGTTGTTGCAGGTAACAGCGATAGCGATATTCTTTACACAGTTGGAAAAGGCTTCAAAATGACTGCAGAAAAGGTTGGTGTTCTTCCTGACTATATCGAAGCATCAAAGGCTGATACAGCTCCTAAGAAAGAAAACGGCAATGCTGAAAAGGGTCTTGTAAACTGGGGCACTATCCACGGTGGTAAGGTTGCTCTCGTTCAGCCCGGTGCAGCAGGCACAGGTAACGCTGTAAGATTCACTCCCACAAGTGCATCCGGCAAGTACAACTCAATCGCATTCGACCTTGGTCCTTGGATTATCTATGATAAGCCCGAAGGTTACCTTGGCGGTGGCGCAGGTAAGTACGAAGTTTCCTTCTATGCAAAGGGTGATAAGGCTGGTAAGTTCAACATAATGCTTAACTCACAGCTCCACCTTGATCAGAAGGCAGTTGCTAAGGAAATCGGTTCAACCGCAGCAGTAGGCAGCACATGGCTCGGTGGCGGCAGCATCGAAATGACAAAGGGCTGGAAGAAGTACACAGTTACTTTCGACGTAACAGCTGATTGGTATAAGCAGATGCTCAGACTCTATGATTCAAACAATGCAAAGGCTGCAATGGCATATCAGCTTGCTATCCGTTTCGACGGTGGTTCAGGCGCATTCAAGAACGGTGCATTCAGCTACGTTGTTGACCAGGTAACAGTTAAGAAGATTTCAAGCTACTCACTTGCAGCAGTATCAGGTGTTGAACTTGAACTTAAGGAAGATACCACTGGCGCAACCTACTTAAAGACAGGTACCGGTGTTCTTACATCAAGCATGATTAAGGACGATCAGATCGTTAAGGAATTCCTTGTTGAAAATACAGGTACGGAAACCATCAAGATTTACTTCACTGCACAGGCAACTGTAACAGTTAACGGTAAAGCTTCATGGGTAGCTCCCAACTCCGGCGAAACCTTCGAAATCGAACCCGGTGATAAGGTTACAATCTCCTACACAATGGATGTTAACAAGGATAAGACCATCACAGTTGGTGATGAGGACGTTGCTCTTGATAAGTTCTTCTATCGCTTCGATATTAAGAACGAAGAAGGCGGTAACGACTTGTACGCAGGTACAAAGTTCAAGATTATTGCTCTCGATAAGGCAGATTACAAGGCAATTGCAAAGCTTACATCAAGCAAGGCAAGCGCATGGGTAATCAACCCCGTTTACGAGAAGAGCAGCAAGTCTGAAACAGGTGACGTTCTTCCCGTTGCTATGATTGCTACAGTTGTAGTTGCTACAGCAGTTCTTGCAGTTGTTGCAAAGAAGAAAAAGGAAGACTAATTTTCCTGTAACAAACTAAAACTTAACCCCCAAAGTTAATTCTTTGGGGGTTATTTATATCATTGTTTTTCTGCTTTTTTTATGATATAATGTATAAAAAAAGATTAGGGTGAAAAAATGAAAACATTAAAAATTCTGGCACTTATTTTGATTTTCTTAAATCTGGTAGGTTGTGCGCCTGAAAAAATCGACTACGAAACAATTTCTGCCGACGATGCTAAATTTATTATGGATATGCAAGAATGTATTATTCTTGACGTGCGCACCGAAGAAGAGTATTTGGAAAAGCATATTGCAGGTGCAATAAATATTGACTATGAGCAAATAAAGAATGTCGCACCAATAACACTTCCCGATAAAGATGCCCTTATTCTCGTTTATTGCCGCAGTGGAAGACGTAGCAAAATTGCCGCAGAAGAGCTGGTAAAGCTTGGCTACACCAATATAAAAGAATTTGGCGGAATAATCGACTGGCACTACGAAACTGAAAAGTAAAAATATTACCAAAAACAAAAAAACAGACACATGAAGTGTCTGCTTTTTGTTTTGGTCGAGGCGACAGGATTCGAACCTGCGGCCCTCTGGTCCCAAACCAGATGCGCTACCAAACTGCGCTACGCCTCGAAAACCATTTACGTTACTATTATATGCACAAATTCCCCTTTTGTCAAATAGAAAAATTTATAAGTTTGTATAATTTGAAAAAATTATCCACAACATATAGTGGTGTGGCTGAAAACCCTTGCAGCGTGGGCGATTATAGCGAAAAATTATTATAAAAAAATCCAAAAAACGTTTGACATTATCCGAAAAATATTATATCATATCTACGCATTATGTCTGAAAGAATGCAAATTTTTGCGAAAGGACACGTGAAATGAATCGTGTTGCAGGGGTGAAACAAGTTCAAAAAGCCCTTGAAAACGGCAAGGCACAGCGCGTTTACGTTGCGCTTGATGCCGACAGAAGCTTTCGCGAAAAGATAATAAGCCTTGCAGAAGAAAAGGCTGTTGCCATAACTTATGCTGAAAGTATGGCTGCCTTGGGCAAGGATTGCGGCATAGCGGTTCCGTCTGCTGCCGCAGCTGACATTTGTGATTAGTTCCGAGGGTTGCGGAATTAATAAAATTCTATTTTTCCGAGGAAGGAGGAAACAGAAATTGCCAACAATTAATCAGATTATTAAAAACGGCAGGAAGAAGACCACATATAAGTCTTCAGCTCCTATTCTTCAGCAGTGCCCTCAGCGCAGAGGTGTTTGCCTTAGTGTTAAGACCATGACACCTAAGAAGCCTAACTCAGCGCTTCGTAAGGTTGCCCGTGTAAGATTGGCTGCAAACGGTATGGAAGGTACATGTTACATTCCCGGTATCGGCCACAATCTTCAGGAGCACTCAGTTGTTCTTATCCGTGGCGGCCGTGTTAAGGATCTTCCTGGTGTAAGATACCACATTATCCGTGGCGCACTTGATACTGCAGGCGTAGCTAAGAGAATGCAGGCAAGAAGTAAGTACGGCGCTAAGAAGCCTAAGAAGTAATTTTGAACATTCGCTGCGTTTAAAGTTATTTCTAAAAGGTATTATCAAGTCTCCGAGTATGCTGACGGAGCGATGATTTTAGAAAAAATATCGTTTGGCCTTGCTCGAAAGTAAGGACACAGTAAGGAGGAATTTTTTATGCCAAGAAGAGGTGGCGTGCAGAAGCGCGATGTGCTTCCGGATCCTATGTACGGCTCAAAGGTTGTAACAAAGCTTATCAACCAGGTTATGTACGATGGCAAAAAAGGTACAGCACAGCGTATATGCTATGACGCTTTTGATATTATTAAGGAAAAGACAGGTCGTGAGCCTTTAGACGTTTTTGCAGAAGCAATGGAAAATGTTATGCCTTTGCTTGAAACAAAAGCTCGCCGTGTAGGTGGCTCCAACTATCAGGTTCCTATTGAAGTTCGCCCTGACCGCAGACAGACACTTGGTCTTCGCTGGCTTGTAATGTTCACACGTAAACGTGGTGAGCGTACAATGGCAGAAAGACTTGCAGCTGAAATTCTTGATGCTGCAAACAATACAGGTGCAAGTGTTAAGAAGCGTGAAGATACCCACAAAATGGCCGAATCCAACAAGGCATTCGCTCATTACCGTTGGTAATTTTCGTAGGGAGGAATATTTATGCCAAGAGCATTTACACTTGAAAAAACAAGAAATATCGGTATCATGGCTCACATCGATGCCGGTAAAACAACAACTACCGAGCGTATTCTTTATTACACCGGTAAAATCCACAAGATTGGTGAAACCCATGAAGGTGGCGCAACAATGGACTGGATGGAGCAGGAAAAGGAACGTGGTATAACCATTACTTCAGCTGCTACAACAGCACAGTGGAACGGACACCGTATCAACATTATTGATACCCCCGGCCACGTTGACTTCACTGTTGAAGTTGAGCGTTCACTTCGTGTTCTTGACGGTGCAGTTTCAGTTTTCTGCGCAAAGGGTGGCGTTGAGCCCCAGTCCGAAACTGTTTGGAATCAGGCAGTTAAGTATGGCGTACCCCGTATGGCTTACGTTAACAAAATGGACATTATGGGTGCAAACTTCTATCGCGTTCTTGATATGATGAAGACTCGTCTACATGCAAATGCTATTGCTATGCAGCTTCCTATGGGTGCTGAGGATTCATTCGTAGGTATTATCGACC
>JAZROC010000104.1:0-1534 GCA_045648525.1 Clostridia bacterium | reverse complement strand
CACAACACATAAAACTCTTCGCGGTCCCCGCGGTGGTATGATTCTTTGCGTTGAAGAACTTGCAAAGCAGATTGACAAGGCTATCTTCCCCGGCACGCAGGGCGGTCCTCTTATGCACATTATTGCCGCAAAGGCGGTTGCTTTAGGCGAAGCACTTACTCCTGAATTTAAAGAATATCAGATTCAGATTGCTAAAAATGCGCAGGTACTTGCTACCGCACTTAAGGAAGAAGGCTTCAACCTCGTTTCAGACGGCACCGATAACCATCTTATGCTTATCGACCTTCGTTCCTTTAACTTAACAGGTAAAGAATACGAAAAGATGCTTGACGAAGTTCACATCACCGCAAACAAAAACGCTATTCCTGCTGACCCACAGAGTCCCTTTATTACAAGCGGTATCCGTATTGGTACTCCCGCTGTTACAAGCCGTGGCTTCAAGGAAGAGGAAATGAAGAAAATTGCACACTGGCTTAAGCTTATTGCCGTTGATTTTGAAGGCAATAAGGAAACCGTTACAGCAGAAGTAATTGATTTGTGCAAAAAATTCCCCATATACAAAGAAAATTAATAAAAAATGCCTTTAGTTTTTACTTTACAAAAACACTAAAGGCGTTTATCATATAGAACAATACAAATTTTCAAAAAGGAGATAAATTTTTATGGCAACGTTTTTTAATGAACCCTCACATACCTTTAACGAATATCTGCTTGTTCCCGGATATTCAGACAGCACTTGCATTCCACAGAATGTAAGCCTTAAAACGCCACTTGTAAGATATAAAAAAGGCGAAAAGCCCGCTATTGAAATGAATATTCCTATGGTTTCTGCCATAATGCAGTCTGTTTCAGGCGACAGACTTGCAGTTGCACTTGCCCGTGAAGGCGGTGTATCATTTATTTACGGCTCACAGTCAATTGAAGACGAAGCCGCAATGGTTGCCCGTGCAAAAGGCTATAAGGCAGGTTTTGTAAAGAGTGATTCTAACCTTTCACCTGAATCAACTTTAAAAGACGTGCTTGCACTTAAAGAAGCAACAGGTCACTCAACCGTTGCTATTACCGATGACGGTACTCCCAACGGCAAGCTTGTGGGCATCGTAACCGGCAGAGATTTCAGAGTAAGCAGAATGAGCGAAGACGAAAAAGTTAAGACCTTTATGACTCCTCTTGATAAGCTTATCGTTGCAAAGGAAGGCACAACTCTTTCAGAAGCAAACGATATTATCTGGGAACATAAGTTAAATTCACTTCCCATCGTAACAGAAGAAGGCAAGCTTTGCTACTTCGTTTTCCGTAAGGACTATGAAACTCACAAAAACAACCCCAACGAAATTCTTGATGCCAACAAGCGTTACATCGTTGGCGCAGGTATCAATACGCAGGACTATAAGGTAAGAGTTCCCGCTCTTGTAGAAGCAGGCGCAGACGTTCTCTGCATTGACTCTTCCGAAGGTTACTCCTGCTGGCAGAAGCAGACGATTGACTGGATCCGCGGCGAATACGGCGATAAGGTTCTCGTCGGCGCAGGCAA
>JAZROC010000103.1:0-7642 GCA_045648525.1 Clostridia bacterium | reverse complement strand
TATGGTTGTTATTCGTGAAAATAGTGAAGGCGAATATGCAGGCGCAGGCGAATGGCTTAATAAGGGCAGAGAAGACGAAATTGTTCTTCAGACAGGCGTGTTCACACGTAAAGGTTGCGAAAGAATTATTCGTTATGCTTTTGAACTTGCACGTCAGCAGGGCAAGAGTGTTACAAGTATTTCAAAAGGTAATGCACTTAACTATTCAATGGTTTTCTGGGATAGTGTTTTTGAAGAAGTTGCAAAGGAATATCCTGAAGTTAAGACACAGAGCCTTCTTGTTGATGCGGCTTGTATGTTCTTTGTAAAAAATCCCCAGCGCTTTGAAGTTGTTGTAACTTCAAACCTCTTTGGTGATATTATCACAGACCTTGGCGCTGCTATTTCAGGTGGTATGGGTCTTGCGGCAGGCGCAAATATTAACCCTGAAAAGAAATTCCCCTCAATGTTCGAGCCCGTTCACGGTTCGGCACCTGATATTGCAGGTAAGGGTATTGCTAACCCCTTGGCATCAATCTGGTCTGTTAGCCAGATGCTTGATTTCTTCGGTTATGAAGATTGGGGCAAAAAAGTTCTTGATGCTATTGAAAAACTTATGGTTGCTGATATTAAGGAGGACCTTACTCCCGATATGGGCGGTACGGGTTCAACAAGTAGTGTTGGCGACGGCGTAATTAAGTATCTTTAATTTTTGCGGGGGCGGTGTAAAAACGCACCGTCCCTTAATAATATTTTTCCGGAGGAAATATGTTATTTATAAAAAATGCTAACGTTGTTCTTGAAACGGGTATTATTTTTGACGGCAACGTTATAATTGAAAACGACCTCATTAAAGAGGTGGGAAAAAATCTTCAGATTCCTGAAAATGCTGAAGTTTTTGATGCTGAAGGTCTTTATTTAGGCCCAGGCTTTGTTGATATACATAATCACGGAGGAAATGGCGATTTATTTTATAATGAGCCTGAAAAAGTCGCAAAGTTCTTTCTTGAACACGGCACTACATCAATTCTACCGACGCTTTATTATGATATGTCAAAGGAGCAATTGCTCGATTCTATCAAAAAAATTAGAAAAATAGCTGAAAAAGGCGATACAACTATTTGCGGTATTTATATGGAAGGTCCATATATGAATCCTAAATACGGTGCAATGCCTGAACTTAATAAGTGGCGCGGAGAAATAAATGCCAATGATTATATGCCTCTTATTAAAGAAGGAAAAGGCTTTGTTAAAGTCTGGTGTGTTGCGCCTGAACGTGAAGGTATTGAAAATTTCGTAAGAGATTTACGAAATGAGGACCAGAATGCTATTATAAGCATAGGTCATTCTGAAACGTCGCCTGAAGCAGTTGAAAATATAAAACAATATCGTATCGGTATGCAGACACATTCGACCAATGCAACAGGTCAGCCCGAACGCAGAAGAGGAACACGTTCCTTTGGTCCTGATGAAGTTTGTTTGTATGATTCTGATATGTATGCTGAAATTTTAAGCGATTCACAAGCTCTGCACGTAAGCGGTGAAATGCAAAGGTTTATTTTAAAGGTTAAGGGAGTGGATAAGGTTATACTTATTACAGACAGTAACGTCTGCGAAGCTTCCAATCCTAACGAAAGCGAAAAGCATATAACCGATTTAATGTTTGATCAGAACGGCAAGCTTGCAGGTAGTAAACTTACTATGGAGATGGCTTGTAAAAACGTAATGTCAAACACAACGGCAGGTATAACGGAAGCCTTCCTTATGGCTTCAAGAAATCCTGCAAAAGCAGTTGGCTTGGACAATATTGTCGGTTCAATAAAAAAAGGCAAAAAAGCAAATCTTGTTTTTGTTGACCATATGTTTAACGTTAAGAACGTAATTTTTAACGGCAAAATTATTTAGGAGGAGATTTTTTATGGATAATACTTTTAAATTTACCCCTGCTGATTGGGTTCCTTTCAAAGATAAGGAAGTAATGGAAAAATTAAGCAAAATGACTTATGAGGAGCTTGAACAGCATCCTAATCCCGATGTTCATATCAAGATTCTTGATAACTATGCAACAGTGGTTCTTGCTGAAAAATTTATGGGAATTAAAGAGTCATTTGAACAGAATAAAAAATTCTCAACAATTTTTGGCAACCCGAATCCTAACTCACATATGCCTCTTGCTGAACTTATTAACAGAAATCGCATTGACTGCAAAAACTGCGTTTTCGTAACAATGGATGAGTGGGCAGATGAAGACGGAAACATTGCGCCTATTACATATCGTTCAGGTTTCACATATTCATTTATGAAATATTTTATTGAAAAAATTGATCCTGAATTAAGACCCAAAGAAGAAAACGTTTTATATCCTACAACAAAAAATATAAAATATTTTTCAGATCTTATTGATGAAAAGACCGACGGTGGTATTGATTTGTTTACATCAGGTCCCGGTTGGGCAGGTCACATTGCGTTTATTGATCCATGTCCTGAACTTGTTCATATTGAGGGCGACAGATTCAATTCACAAAAAGAAATTGATGAATATTTACAGCAGCCTGCACAGGTTGTAACACTTCATCCCTTAACGATTGCCCAAAATTCGCTTCACGGTGTTTTTGGTCAGTCAGGTGCTTGTGGCTGGGTTCCTCCCAAGGCTGCAACTATCGGTCCTCGTGACGTTCTTCACGCTAAAAAGAGAATTGAAGGTCACGCTCTTACAACGGGCGGTTCTTTCTCATCGTGGCAGAGAATGACTTCACGTCTTATTACTCACGGACCCGTTACACCTTATGTTCCCGGTTCAATTTTCCAGACAATGCCTACGGATATTTATCTTACCAAGGCTATTGCGGCACCTTTTGACGTAATGGAAACTGCAGGTTATTGATTCGGAGGTTGACTTATGCGTTATCTCATAGGTCTTGATTTAGGTACAACAACTGTAAAAGCAACGGTGTATTCTGAAAATGGTGCACCCGTTGCTGATGCTTCTTTGGAAAGAATTCTTCTTACACCCAAAGAAGGCTATTACGAACAGGATGCTGATACGTGGTATGAAGATTCCTGTAAAGTAATTAAAGAAGCGACTAAAAATATAGATAATAAACTTATAAAGGGCATAAGTGTTTCTTCGCAGGGGATAACTATTGTTCCGGTTGATGAAAACATTAATCCGCTTTATAATGCAATAAATTGGATGGATGTAAGGGAAGTTCCCTCGTGGAATCATTTTCTTGATGCAGTCGGTGTTGATTATATAAAAAAGACTACAGGAAATGTTGTTTTTTATAATACACCTAAATTTGTTGCAAAAATGATATGGGTAAAAGAAAATTTACCTGAAATTTATAAAAAAACAAAGTATTTTCTTATGCCTGCAAGTTTTGTTACTGCAAAGTTTACAGACAAAATTTTTACTGACCCTACGATGGCGGCAGGAAGTTTATTGTTTTCCATTAAAACAGGGCAGTATGATGAAAAAATTATAAATGCATCAGGCATAAATAAAGAAATGCTTCCTCCTGTGTTACCTATGGGCACTGTTGTAGGTAATCTTACCGAGAAAGCCGCGACGGATTGTGGTTTGACTACTGATTGCGTTTTTGCGCTTGGCGGACAAGACCAAAAAGTAGCGGCATATGCTTTAGGCATAAATAAAGGTCAGGTTTCCTGTTCAATGGGGACGTCTGCGGCTTTTGAATTTGCGGTAGATAATTCTGATTTTTATGATCTTCCGCTTATGTTTAAAGTTTGTCCCTTTGTTAATGATGCTTTTGTTCTTGAAGGTGTTATTAAAACGGGCGGCGGTGCAATAAGATGGCTTCGTGATGCTGTTTGTGTCGGTTCTGATTATGAAGATATGAATAAAAAAGCTATTTTAGCACCCATCGGTTCACACGGTACGGTATTTGTTCCTTATCTTGGCGGTAATCCTGAAAATAATGGATTTGCCAGTTTTAATAACGTTGGTCTTCATACAACGCACAACGATTTGATAAGAGCCGTATATGAAGGTGTTGCTTATGAGGCAGTACGTATTATAAAATCAATTAATACAGAAGTTCATAAAATTTGTATTTATTCCGGCGGTAGCAAAAATAAGTTGCTCTGCCAGATTATTGCAGATGTTTCAGAAATTCCTGTTGTTGCATATTCACATAGTGAAATGGGTAGTCTTGGTGCGGCAAAACTTGCGGCAAAGGCGATAGGAATTAACGAAAATGAATTTACAAATGAATGTCTGAAAAATGCAGTTGAATATACACCGCAGCATACGGAAGAATATATGCCGTTTTTTGAAGAGTATTTAAAATTACTGAAAGGATAATTAGTTAATGAGAGCCGGAGTAAAAGAGATAGTTATAACTCCTGATTTTCCTGTTTTATTAGCAGGTTTTCCTGAACCTAAAGACAGATATTCAAGAAGTATACACGATGACCTTTTTGCCCATTGTTTTTATCTTGAGGCAAATGGTGAAGAATATTGCATTGTTACGCTTGATATGTTGTGTTATCCTAAATGGCTTGTTGCAGATATGCGCCGTTATATTCAGGAAACTGCAGGAATTAAAAAAGAAAATTGTCTGATATCTACAACGCATACCCATTCAGGACCGGAAGCACGCGCGGTACCGTTTTATCCTGAAAAAGAGTTTGAAGTAATGTATCCAAGATATCTTGATGATATGGCACATAATGTTGCCAATGCGATTCTTGAAGCCAAAAACAACGCGTTTGAGGCAGAAATAGGCATCGGAAAAGGCTATTGCGGACCTGAACAGAATGTTGGTGGAAATCGACGCGATAGGGGCGGTATAGCTGACACCGGGGTATTTGTAATAGGTATAAAAGACATGACAGGTGTTCTTCGCGGTGCCATAGTAAGATACTCCCTTCACCCAACGTTTTTAGGGGCTGAAAATCGCGAAATAACCTGTGATTATCCGGGATATATTTATAAAACTTTAAAAAATGAGTTTGAAAATATTGTGCCTGCATTTCAGATAGGCACTGCAGGCGACCAATCTCCACGTTTCTTCCGTAGCGGCTGTACTTTTGAAGAGGCAGAGCGTGTAGGTGCTACAATCGGTAATGAAGCGATTCGTGTTTTAAAGCAGATGCAATTTTCTTCTGATATTGAAATTAAAACTTATTGTGAAGACGTTATTCCTGTGCGAAAAGACATTCCAACCTATGAGCAAGCAGTAATGGACCTTGAAAACTCGGAAAATGAGCTTAAAAGTGCCATTGAAAACAATTTTGATAAAGGTACGGTACGAAGCCTTGAATGTGCAGTTATCGGTGCTAAAAGAATGTTGGGACTTGCGACTATAGGTAAAGAAACAGTATATTCATTAAACGGACATCACCCCTTTGAAGTATTTCTTATGCGAATTGGTGAGTTTGCTATACTTGCTCTTCCTACAGAAACTTTTGTTACTTATGGACTGCAGATACAGGAAAAATCACCCTTTGAACATACTGTTGTAGTAACTTGCGCCAATGGCTACGGCAGGGGCTATATATGTACTCCTGAAGCCTTTGAAGAAGGTGGATACGAAGCACTTGGTTCATTATATACAGGCGAAAATGGTGATAATTTAGTTTCGTGTGCATTAAAACTTCTTAATAAAGCAAAGGAAGCAGTTCTATGAAAACGGTATGGCTTTTAGGTGATTCTATAAGAATGCAGTATGAGAAATATGTTCAGGAAGAGATGCCTGAATATAAAATCGTTGCACCCAAAGAAAATTGCAAATTTTCTTCATTTATGCTCAATAGCCTGCGATTCTGGCTTCCTGATTTTCAAAAACCGGATATAATCCATTTTAATGCGGGACTTTGGGATACTGCCTGTCTTTATGTTGACGACGGTCCTTTTGTAAAAAAAGACGAGTATGTGAGAAATATATTAAGCATTGCGCGAGAGCTGAAAAGGTATAACGTTCCCGTTATTTTTGCAACATCTACACCCGTTAATGCCGAAGATATTTCTGCAGTTGCAACGCCCAGCGTTGATTCACCTGATGCACAAACAGTTTTTAAGCAGGATAATAACAGAATAAAGGAATATAATGATGCCGTAGTTTGTGAACTGAAAAAGCAAGGTATAATTATAAACGATTTATTTTCACTTGTAATAAATAACCGCCAAAAGTATATTAGTTCTGACGGAATTCATATGAATGAAGATGGAATAAAAGTGCTTGGCGATGCGGTTATTGAAAATATAAAAAATATAGGAGATTAAAAAAATGAAATACATACTTGATACTGCAAATCTTGAAGACATTAAGCACGCAAATGAATTTTATCCTATTTGCGGTGTAACTACCAACCCTTCACTTGTTGCAAAAGAGAAGAAGGATTTAGTTGAACTCATTACTTCAATCCGTAATGTTATCGGACCTGACAAAATGCTTCACGTACAGACAACTGCAACAAAGGCAGAGGATATGGTAAAAGAAGCTAAAATGCTTAAAAATTTAGTTGGTGGCGAATTTTATGTTAAAATTCCCATTGGTGAAGAAGGTTTAAAAGCAACAAAAATGCTTAAAAAAGAGGGTATAGGTGTTACTATGACAGCTATCTTTACACCTCAACAGGCTTTAATTGCCGCGATTGCAGGCGCAAGCTTTGTTGCCCCGTATGTAAACCGTCTTGATAATATTTCAGCTGATGGCGTTCAGGTTGTTGCTGATATTGTTCATATGTTTGATACCTTTGGACTTGATTGTGAAGTTCTTGCCGCGAGCTTTAAAAACACAATGCAACTTCATAACGTTGCTTTAGTTGGCGGCCATAGCGCAACAATTTCACTCGATATTCTTAAAGCCGCAATTGCTCATCCAATGACAGATTCCGCTATTGCAGGTTTTGAAAAAGATTGGAAAAATGTTTATGGCGACAAATCTGTTGCTGATTTAATTTAACTGCAAGATAATATAATAAAACAGTCTGCATTTTTCGTGCAGACTGTTTGTTTTTATGCTTTTTTAATAAGTGCAACCCAATCGTTTTCGTCAGGTCTTTCTTCAAGTTTAAAAGCAGGTGTACCGTTTTTATCAGTTGTGTTTGCCTTAATTGTAATGGCGTCCATATACTCATTTGTGCGCGGGTTATACCACTGAAGTGTATAATTAGCGTTACCATCCATATTGCCAACAATACCACTATTCTTATTAGTGCTGAATAAGTAGATTACGTAAAGTTCATTGATGATTGTAGCACAAGCGTAAAGTGTATCGTCGCTTTCAATACTAAATGATTTCTGATTATCAAAGTCAGGTACAAGATTCCACCAATTAAATGACTCAAAGAACTGTTTCATATAACCAACCTGATAAGCTGAAGGAAGTTCGACAGACTGTGACCAAGGGATATTCTTTTCTTCCTTGGTAACGATTGAATAACCATCCATTTTTTTTGCATCTCTGTCCATTTCAAAGCCGCCTTTATACAGCCATATGTCCGTTGCACCGTATCCGTAGCCGAAAAGACCGCTTAAAATTGAGAGCCAAGCTCTTGATCTTGCACCGAAATCATTTGTCCAGAATCCTGCATAAAAGTGTTCGTAGTTGATAGCAACTTTAGGTGAGTTCCAATATTCTTTTGCTGAAAGAGCATGGGGGAGCTTGTAAACAGGATGCTTCCACTGAGTTGCCCA
>JAZROC010000102.1:0-4369 GCA_045648525.1 Clostridia bacterium | reverse complement strand
CAATCGGCGTATTGCTGGGTAAGGCTCCTGAAAAAGAGACTGTTGATGAAATCACAAAACTTTTGCTTGAAGCACCGGAAATTCTGGATATTCACGACCTTATTATTCACGATTACGGTCCCGGCAGAATTTTTGCTTCTGTTCACGTTGAAGTTGAAAACAATGCAGATATGATTGCCGTGCACGAAATTATCGATTACACCGAAAAACATATTTTTCAGCAGACGGGTTGCGAAATTACCATTCATATGGACCCTGTATGCTTAAACGATCCCATTTTACAAAATATAAAAGATATTATTTACAACGTTTTGAAAGAGGAAAATTGCGTTTACACCATTCACGACTTAAGAATGACAAAGGGTGAAAACAACATGAACATTATTTTTGATATGGTTGTTCCCTTTGAGGAAAAATCCGAAGTAGTAAAAGACGTTACACACAAAATAAAAAATGCCATTGCCGATGCCGATAACCGCTTTTCAACGGTGATTCAGATAGACAGAGATTTCACACAAACACTTGACAAATAAAATATTTTTGCTAAAATATACTTGAAAATTAACTTTTAAGGAGTTTTTGTTATGGATAGCGACAGTAGCGACGAAGATAACTACTGTAAGTTTCATAAAAAATTTAGCACATCTAAACCAATGATTTTGGTATAGGTGTGCTTTTTACATTTTTAAGGAGAAAAAAATGACTGTACAAATTATTCTGATGATTGTTTGCATCATATTTTCCGCATACTTTTCGGCAACGGAAACTGCATTTTCATCACTTAACAAAACAAGATTGAAAGCGATGGCAGAAAAAAACAAAAAAGCCGAAGCAACTTTAAAACTTGCCGAAAATTACGACAGACTTATTTCCACAATTTTAATTGGAAACAACATTGTTAACATTGCCGTTGCATCAATAAGCACCGTTCTTTTTGTTGAGCTTTTGCGCGATCAGGATTTAGGCGCAACCGTTTCAACCGTTGTTGTAACCGTTCTTGTTCTTATATTTGGCGAAATTACACCAAAAAGCATTGCAAAGGATTTTCCTGAAAAGTTCGCAATGTTTTCATCGCCTTTTATTCGTATGCTTATATGGATTTTGACTCCGCTTTGCATTATTTTTTCAGCCTGGAAGAAGCTTATTTCAAAGCTTTTCAAAACTGAAGAAGATGATAAAATGTCGCAGGAAGAACTGTTGATGATAGTTGACGAAGCTGAGCAGGAGGGCGGTATTGATACCGACGAAGGCGACCTTTTAAGAAATGCCATTGAGTTTACTGAAATTCGCGCAGAGGATATTCTTACACACCGTGTTGACCTTGAAGCCGTACCGCAGGACGCGCCTAAAGAGGAAATCGCACAAAAATTTTCCGACACCCGTTTTTCACGTTTACTTGTTTATAACGAGAACATTGACGATATCGTAGGCGTAATTCACTTAAAAGATTTTTATAAGGATAACGGCATAATCAAAGACGATATTTCAACAATTATGTCACCCCCTTTATTTATACACAAATTTGAAAAAATCGACGATCTTCTTAAACAGTTACAGCAGGAAAAATCGCATATTGCCGTTGTTGTTGACGAATATGGCGGAACTTTGGGCATTGTTACTATGGAAGATATTTTAGAAGAGCTTGTCGGTGATATATGGGACGAGCACGACGAGGTTGTTGAACAATTTACAACCGTTGGCGAAAATACTTATATCGTTGACTGCGCAACTAATTTTGAAGAATTCTGCGAGTTTTTTGAACTTGAGCCTGAAGAAACGGAAAGCATTTCTCTTGGCGGTTGGATAATGGAACAGTTGGAGAGAATCCCCTCGGTTAACGATAAGTTTTCTTACGAACATCTTGATTTTATTATTGAAGAATCTGATTCACGCCGAGTTATCTCAACGAAAGTCATCAAAAACGAGAAACCTGAAAAGGACGAAGAATAATGGAAAATCTCACTAAAATCAAACGAATAGGCACAATTAAACGTTCAGGAAGTGAATGGTCGGAAATATCAAGAAAGATACTTCTTGATAAAAAGCCTGAAAATGCCTTTATCCGTATTGATGCAATAGGCGTTTGCGGTATTTTTATAAACGGAATTTTTTTGGAAGCAACTACGGGACGCTACGCAAACCGCGTTGCTTCTTTTGACTGTACTTCCCTTTTAAAGCAAGGCGAAAACACCATTACTTTAAAACTGGGCAACCACTATTATCAGCCTGTTTCTGACGATATTTTCAAACGCAGCGAAACTATGTTTTCCAGCGTTGCGGCAGAAATAATAATTGATGATTCAGTTTTTGTTACCGACGAAAACTGGGCGGCAACAGACTTACTTTATTGTTTTTCAGAAATAACAAAAACCGAGTACGACCGTTTCTGGCTTTCTTCTGCCTTGTGGAAAGAGCAGGAAGTTTTGGTAAACGATGCAATTTTTAAGGTTGCAGGCAAAAACTACAACCCCAACGAAAAGTTAAATAAAGTTATTGACATCAATAAACTCATTGATAAGGACATTTATGACCTTGGAAAACTTTACGTTGGCTATCTTTTAATTGATTACGTTGCAAAAGAAGATACCGAAATTGAGCTTTCCTTTGACTACACTGAAAGTGTGCAGGATATTTTAAACGATATTCCCATTGTTAAACGTTTAAAAATAAAAGAAGAAGTAAAAAAAGGCGAAAACAGTCATATTGTATTAAGGCGCAGAGCTTTCAGATATTTGAAAGTCAGCCATAATGACGATATAAAAATTAACAGCATAAAACTTATTTTAAGCCAGAAACCCAATAATTCATTGGGATACTTTGAATCAAATGACGATATTCTTAACAAAGCCTGGCAGGTTGGCAAATATACCCTTTTAGTAAATATGCATCAGGAATACGAAAGTTGCCCAAGAAACGAAATGAAGTTTTTTGCAGGTGATGCAATTATTGAGGCGTTGGTTGATTATTGCACATTCTTCGACGGTTCCCTTGTTGACGCTTCAATGGCTTTGACGGAATTTGATACAAACGTCGGCATCAGGCACAACCGCTTTGACCGCAACGTCAGTTTGTGGGACTACCCTGCCTGGCGTATTTTGATTGCCTATAATCATTATTTATATTTTAACGATACTGCTTTTGTAAAAAAACATTTTGACGAATTGGTAATTAACCTTCAATGGCTCATTGATAAAATGAACTCGCGTTATTTAATTTATCAGTTCCCTTGCTTTTCTGCGCCAATGTATCAGGGAAGCAGTCCGTTGGAATACAACTCGTCAACTGACCGTTTAGGTGAAAAGCCTCTTTTAAACGCGCTTTTGTATAAGTGCTTGCTTGCTATGAGCGAGCTTGCCGAAATTGTTAATGATACGCACACAAGTCATTGGCTTGCTTTAGCAGAAAAAGTCAAAAATGCCATAAATGAACATTTGTGGTGCGAAGAAAAGCAGGCTTATCTTGATACTTTCAATACTTCATATATTCCTGAAGACGGTAATGCCCTTGCAGTTCTTTTTGGCATTGCCGACGATGACAAAGCAAGGAAAATTCTGAAAACTATAAAGAGTGAAAACTGGACTCCTTACGGTTCGTCAATGATAAATTCCGAAAAAATAAAAATCCGTGATAGATACCGTACAATTTCGCCCGTTATGAATATGTATGAAGCCGAAGCACGTTTTTTAAATAACGACGAAACAAATGCATTGGAGCTTATAAAACTTTGTTGGGGCGGTATGTTAAAAAAAGGTGCCGAAACGTTCTGGGAATTTGTGCCCAATGACGAAAATGCACGTTGGGAAATTCCGTCGCACGGTTGGGCATCAGGTTGTACTTATCTGTTAAGTGCCTACGTTTTAGGTATTCGCCCAAACAAGACAGGCTTTGAAGAAGTTCTTTTTGCACCATCGGAAACTCTTGACAATTATAAAGGTGTTGTACCTACTTTAAAAGGCTTAATTGCAGTAAAAAAAGAAAATGGCAATTACACCCTTGCCATTCCTAAAAACGTTAAGCTTGTTACCGAAATTAAAGATATAGAAATTATTGAATATTAAAAAAAATGGCAGAGTAAAATCTGCCATTTTTTTGTTACAGATATAGAAATTTAGCGTGCATTTTTTACCTTTACCTTGTCGTAGTGCGATAAAATTTGCAAATCAGCGGCATAAGTGATTAAAGCCGAAGGAGTTTACACATCGGTAAATGACTGAGGTTTTATATCGCTTATAACGCGCAGTTGCAAAGATTTAGCGTGCGTTTTTTACCTTTACCTTGTCGTAGTACGATAAAATTTACAAATCAGCGGCATAAGTGATTAAAGCCGAAGGAGTTTACATATCGGTAAATGACTGAGGTTTTATATCGC
>JAZROC010000101.1:0-1022 GCA_045648525.1 Clostridia bacterium | reverse complement strand
TGCCGCCTGCCAATCGCCCTGACGCTTATGACCGCGGAAATCGTAATCCCAACCGGTTACACCGTAAAGCTCTGAAAGCATACCTTCCCTGCCGTACTGATGAACGGCAGACTGTACCTGCTTTGCAGTTGTATATTCCATTCTGTCGCAAAGTAAATCCATTCCGGGAAGCTGAAAACTTCTGTAACAGCGCATTGCTTCGCCCAATGAGTCTGTTTGTGAACGCAAAGTAGGCTCATTCATCATATGCCCCGTAAAAGAAATATTATGGTTTTGGCACCACGCACCTATTGTATCAATAAATGCCGAAACGAAGCGCTCGCACATATGGTCAACGTACTTATAACGAGTTTCTGCACAGCCTGAGTTTTCCTTTTCCCAGAAAAGTTCAGGCATTTTTTCCAAAATGCTTTCACCGTACTCCTTTTGATAGGTTTCTTCAAAATCGTCTGTAAAAGGCACGGCAACTAAATTATCGCCCTTTGATGAGCCAAGATAACGTCTGTGCGGTACCTGAGGCTCATCGGTGAAAATTGCAGGAATACTTTTATCAAAGTCTTCGCCTACCGCCTTATAGTAGGCATCGTAGGTTATGCGCATAAATTCTTCAACTGCGCTTTTTGAAAGAGTATCAATATAACTCTGCCCGTTATACCAACCGCTTTTTCCGCCGATATACATATAGCCGTACCAGATATCACCGTCAAAGTTTTCGTTTTCGTCAAGTTTTTTATATTCTTTCAAAAAACCGTTTTCGTCAAGTTTAATGCCGTAACGGGAAATAAAGAATCCCGAACACTTGCCGTTATTTTCGGTCATTTTCAAGTATTCGTCATAATCTTTTGCAAAGAACTCTTTGCTTCTTGGGTCAACCTTTTCCAGATGAAATGCTCTCTGACGGTGACGGTAGTTTTTCGTAACGTATCCGCCTGCAGCACCTGATGGCCATCTGTCCTCATCATAAAGCCAGCAAAGCATATTTTCCTTTTTGGCTTTTTCGTTGCAAAGCTTTACAAAGTGCA
>JAZROC010000100.1:0-3067 GCA_045648525.1 Clostridia bacterium | reverse complement strand
TCAACCGTACCGATAGTGCAAAAATTCTTCCCTGCCGTTTCACACATTGAAAAGCCTGATGCGGTAGTAGTACGCAATCTTATAATCGAATTTATAATATCCTTTTCGCAGTAAACGTCAATGGCGCCGTAAATGGTCGTTGCTTTATCAACGTTTTTCTGGATTGCGCTTCTTATATCAAGTTGAGGGGAAGCATAGGTTTTTGAAGGATCAAGGTCATAATAGCAAAGCACCTTACCCGTGCCGTCAGGATTTGCAACAACGCTGTTTTTACCTGACGAAAGCACTTTCCACGCATTTACACCCGTTTCGAAGGTTGAATCTGCATACAATAAGAAGTTATCCACCTGACCGTCACTAATTTCAGGCATACTGAGCGGATTTTCTTCATCAAGACCAACGTAGAAGTTATCAATATATACGGGTTCTTTCGTTTTTGAAGGAATACCGTCAAAACAGAAGTTCCAAGGTTCAGTTGAATAGAGGTCACTTTGTGTAACGTTAAAGGATACGGTTATTCTGTTCCATTGTCCTGCAACAACGTTAACAGTACCAAGACTGCAGTAAGCAGCGCCTGCTTCTTTACACATTGAAAATCCGTCTTTCGTCTTTGTTCGGATACGCGCAAGAAGTTTAAGCATATCGTCGTTTTCCGTATAAATATCCATAGAAACGTAAACGGTAGACGCTTTTTTCACGTTGTTCTGCACGTATTTACGCAAATCAATCTGCGGTGAAGCATAGCTTTTATCAGGAATATCCGAATAACAGAGCACTTTTCCGGGACCTACAGGGTTGTCCTCTTCGCTTAAAACGCCCCCCGAAAGAGCCGTCCAGGTAAAGTTTCCGCTTCCAAAGGTAGAATCTTTATCAGGAATAAAATTCACGGTTTCCGCAACAACGAAAAAATTCATTATCCCTAAAATCATAGATAAAACAAGTAAAACCGATAATATTTTTCTCATAAAAAACCCCTCTCATTTTTTTATATTGTACAACATTTCCTGAACAAATTCAATAGCATTATGCGTGATTTATTTACCATTTTGTGAGATTTTATAAGATATGGCGGGTGATTAACCAATCACCCGCCTACTGTTTCAGGATTTTCTCACACTCTGCTATTTCACGATTACAAGTTGCTGTCCCGGATACACAGTATAATCACTTTCAATATAATTGTAGGTCATAATATCTTCTACGGTAACACCGTTTGCCTGCGCAATTTTATACACGGTATCCCCGGGGCGCACAACGTATATAAAAGAATTTTTTGGCGGTACGGGAATAGTTATAATTGAACCGATAGGTATATTTCTTACGTCAGTTATCTGGGGGTTAAGTGATAAAATATTTCCCGTTGTTGTGCCGTATTCCTTGGCAAGCAGGTACACCGTGTCACCTCTGCGCACGCGGTGACGTTTATAAGTAACGTTACCTGAATTTATTTCAGGTTCATTTGTTACTTGCACCTCATTGCTTGCAGAAACGTCTCCGCACCCGCACTGCCGTTTTACAAGCTGGACAATCTGATAAAATTCTTCAGTTACGGGGATTTGGATTATCTGCCCCACATCAATAACGTCAGGATTTTCAAGTTTATTTAATTCAATAAGCGTATTAATGGGCACGTTAAATTTTAAGGCTATGGAAAATAGCGTATCACCTGCTTCAACTATGTAATCAAATCTTCTTGTTAACATAAAAAACCTCCTTTTTTTATAACTTTATGCAAAAAGGGTTTAAAATGTTAATGAAATCGGCTTGCCATTTTCTTTTTTTAAGAGTATAATATATAAAAATTACTTTAAGGAGATTTTTCAAATGGCAGAAAATGTATTAGACACTCTCAAGGCTCGCGGCTTTGTAAAACAAATCACTTTCGAGGAAGATTTGTATAAACTTTTAGGAAGCGAAAGCGTTCCCTTCTACGTAGGCTTCGACCCCACGGCAGACAGTCTTCACGTTGGCCATTTTCTTGTGCTTATGGCAATGGCTCATATGCAGAGGGCAGGTCATAAGCCTATCTGTCTTATCGGTGGTGGCACAGCATTCGTAGGTGACCCCAGCGGCAGAAGCGATATGCGTTCAATGATGACGAAGGAAACTATCCGCCATAACGTTGAATGTTTCAAAAAACAGATTTCAAAATTCATTGATTTTACTGACGACAAGGCTATTATGGTTGACAACGGTGACTGGCTTTTAAACCTTAACTTCGTTGAATTTATGCGCGATATCGGTGTATATTTCTCCGTTAACCGTATGATAACCTTTGAGTGCTTCAAAAAGCGTATGGAAAAGGGTCTTACCTTCCTTGAATTCAGCTATATGCTTATGCAGAGCTACGACTTCTTAATGCTCTATCAGAAATACGGTTGCAAGCTTGAGCTTGGCGGTGACGACCAGTGGGCAAATATGCTTGGCGGCGCAGACCTTATCAGAAGAAAAGAGCAGGAAGATGCATTTGCAATGACCTTTACTCTTTTAACAAAATCAGACGGCACAAAAATGGGAAAAACTGCAGGCGGTGCAGTATGGCTTTCAGCAGAAAAGACTTCGCCTTACGATTTCTATCAGTATTGGCGCAACGTTGACGATGCTGACGTTGAAAAGTGCCTTAAGCTTTTGACCTTTATGCCTTTAAACGAAATCGAAGAGCTTTGCCAATATAAAGACGAAAGAATTAATCTTGCAAAAGAACGTCTTGCTTTTGAAGTTACAAAAATCGTTCATTCCGAAGAAGATGCACAAAAAGCTCAAGCAGCAGCTAAAGCGGCTTTCGGTGGCAACAGCGACGATATGATTGCTATGGAATTAACACGCGAGCAGGTTTCCGTCCGCGTTAGTGAGCTTTTAATTACCGCAGGTATTACAAAGAGCATCGGTGAAGGCAGAAGACTTATCGAAGGCGGTGCCGTTTCCGTTGACGATGTAAAAATTACCGACGTAAACGCAGTAATTCCTGAAGAGGTTATTTCAAAAGGTGAATTTATCCTTCACAAAGGCAAGAAAATTCATCAGAAAATTCAGGTAAAATAATGTACAAAACAATATCACAAACAGG
>JAZROC010000099.1:0-5692 GCA_045648525.1 Clostridia bacterium | reverse complement strand
CCAAGAACTTATTACGTAACACATTCTCTTGCGCCTATTATGTATATAACGGGCGCAAATCCCGTGCGTGTTACGGCAATGCCCGTTTTTGAGCCTTTGCCGAATGATTGTAACCGCGCACCCTACGTTGGCGACAAAGCGGCTATTATAACGACGTTAAATGATGATGAATCTGTTTTTAAATTTACCGGTTGTGCATCCTTTGGCGGAAGCGAAAATTCATATCGCCTTTGCGGTATAAACGGTATGATTGAAAACGTGCGCGGCACCAATGGTAAAATTATGCTTCGTTATGATGAACACGCAGTTCCCGACGGTATGGAGACAGTTAATTTCTATATGCCCCAATGGTGTGGCGATGACAAAGAGCTTGTTAAAAAAGCAGGTCACGGTGGTGGCGATTTCTGCATAGTGCGGGAAATTTTAAATTGTATTCGCCAAGGAAAACAACATCCCTTTGACGTTTTCTTTGCAACGCGTATGTCGTCAGTTGCTATTTTAGGTCACAGAAGTCTGCTTGAATACGGTGTGCCTTACGATATTCCTGATTTCAGAAAGCAGGAGGACAGAGATAAATTCAGAAATGATAATCTTTCGCCCTACTGGCATTCTGACGGTACTGCGCCTAATATGCCTTGTTGCTCCCATAAAGATTACGAGCCGTCAAAAGTGCAGAAAGAGAATTTCAGAAAAATTTTATCAGAAAAATAATAAAAATCCCGTGAAAGTTATTCACGGGATTTTGTTATGCTGTTTTCTTTTTTTGTTAAGATTTGTACGGCAATTACTGCGCCTACAAGTGCAAGACCGATAACGTCGGTTAAAAGACCGGGGTAGATAAGCAACAGACCACCTATTGCGGAAATTACGCGTTCATACCAAGTCATATGCTTCATAAAATAACCTTCAAGGGAAGCCGCCACACCAAACATGCCGATAAGTGACGTTATGCATATAAGAATAACTTCCCAAACTGTTGTGTCAATAAACAACATTGCAGGGTTAAGAGCAAAGATGTATGGAACTATAAATGCACCAATTGCAAGTTTTGTTGCCGTAAAAGCCGTTTTCATTGGGTTTGCCTGGGCAATAGCCGCGCCTGCATAAGCCGCCAGAGCAACAGGAGGTGTAAGGTCGGCAACAATACCAAAGTAGAAAACGAAGAAGTGAGCCGCAATCATAGGTACGCCCATTTTAACAAGGATAGGTGCGCACGTTGCAGCCATAATGCAATAGTTTGCCGTGGTGGGCACGCCCATACCTAAAATAATACAGCAAAGCATTGTAAGGAAAAGTGCTATAATTACCTGATTTCCTGCAATGGCAACAATGCCGTTAAAGACAATGTATGCAAGACCGGTTGCGGAAATTAAACCGGCAATAATACCTGCAATACCGCAAGCGGCGGCAATGGTAATCATACCCTGACCGCCTGCCGCAAGAGCTTCTAAAAGCTTTTTAGGCGTTATACGCGTTTCTTTATTGAACATACTTACTATAATTGAAGCAATAATAGCAAGTGCCGCGGCATAAGCGATTGAGCGTGTGCTGGTTGCAACAAGCACTATAAGTAAAATAAGGGGCAAAAGAAGATAAGTTTTCTTAAGCAAAGGCATAAATTTTGGTAATTCTTCCTTTGATAAACCGCGCAAGCCTTCCTTTTTTGCCTCAAGGTGAACCGTTATAAATACGCCTGCAAAATATAAAAATGCAGGAAGAATTGCTTTTGTAACGATGCTGGAATAGGCTACACCCACAGTTTCTGCCATTAAGAAAGCGGCGGCTCCCATAATGGGAGGCATTATCTGACCGCCCGTTGAAGCCGAAGCCTCTGCCGCTGCGGCAAATTCGGGTTTGTATCCCGTTCTTTTCATTAAAGGAATAGTAACTGCGCCTGAACCAACTGTGTTGGCAACTGACGAGCCTGAAACCATACCCTCAAGGGCAGATGCAACAACCGCAACCTTTGCAGGACCGCCTGAAAATCTGCCAACAAGTGAGTTTGCTATCTGAATGAAGAAATCGGCAATACCGGTTCTTTCCAAAAACGCGCCAAATATAATGAAGATAACAATATATTTTGAACATACGTTTACAGGTGTTGATAAAATGCCTTCTTTTGAATAGAAAAGAGTGCGGACAAAATCGGTAATGCGTTTTAAAAAGTCAGGGTTGGTGGAACCCCAGATAAGCGCATAAACCATCAAAACTGCCGCAACTATAAGTATTGGCAAGCCAACACTTCGCCTGCATAATTCGGCAAGGGACAAAATGCCCAGAAGACCTATTATCATCTGAATTGTGTTTATTCTGAAGTTGGCAATAATTGCCGATGCATTGAAGCAGAAATATAAAAACGCGCCGGTGCCGATAATCATAAGCAGAATATCATACCAAGGCATATAATTTTCTTTTTGTGTACCTTTTTTTGCAGGAAACACAAGATAGCCGATGAACATTATAAATGCCATAAATGAAGTAAGCCTTACTTCGTCAAGCCACGTTGCAAAAAACGTTACGTAAATGCAAAAAAGCGAGAAGGAAGCAAGCAGTGCGGTAATTATCCACTTTGGCACACCTGTCCATATGCGCGTGTTGGACTCACGGTCATATTTCTTCATAACTGCATCAACGTCCATTGGCTCGTTGCTTATCGGTGCAGTTTTTTTCTTGAAAAATGACATATGAGAACCTCCTTTCAAAAAAATAATGGTTGCAGAATCATAACTGCAACCATTTTAATTGTTTAATGATTACTTGGATTCAACGGTAAGACCTTTTTCAGCAAAATACTTTGCGGCACCTTTGTGGAAGGGAGCAGTCATACCTGCAGTTGCATTTTCAAGTGAAAGTTCAGCACCCTTTGCGTGTGCGGCTGTAATATCGTCAATGTTATCAAAAATAGCTTTTGTGATGTTGTAAACGTCATCTTCGGAAGCTGAAGCACTTACGATAAGTGTTGCCTTAACTGTAACGGTTGTTACGTCCTCAGTCTGTCCGTTATAGGTGTTTGCAGGAATCTTGTACTCTGTGTAGTAAGGTGAAGTTTCCATAAGTTTCTGTGAAACTGCGCCGTCAATGGGAACAAGGTATGCATCTGTGCTTGTTGCAAGCTCCTGAATTGCAGGGGTAGGTGCACCGGCAACGATAAATGCAGCATCAATCTTCCCATCCTTTAATGCGTCGGCTGAATCGCCAAATGACTGGAACTGAGGAATAATGTCAGCTTCGGTAAGACCTGCGGCTTCAAGAACGTCAATAGCGTTGAAGTAAACACCGCTGCCTGCAGCACCGATTGATACCTTCTTGCCCTTAAGGTCCTGAACGGACTTGATGTTTGCATCCATTGTAACAAGCTGAACTGCTTCGGCATAAAGACCACCGATAACGCGGAAAGACTCAATCTTGCCTTCGTTTTCAAATGAGCGTGAGCCTGCCCAAGCGTAAGCCATAACGTCTGACTGAACTGTTGCAAGCTGGTAGTTGCCTTCGTTGATGCCTAAAATGTTTGTCTTTGAGCCGTCAGTTGAAACAACGTTAACGGTAATGCCTGTTGCGGTTTTAATCTGGTTGCCCAAAATTCCGCCGTAAGCATAATAGGTACCCTGTGTGCCACCTGTGCCCATTGTCATTGTTGTGCCACCGCAAGCTGCAAGGCAGAAAATTGAAGCGGCTACAAGTAAAAGTGCTACTATTTTTTTCATAAAAATCCTCCTTCGGTGTGAAATAATTCCACCACCATTTTAATTGTTATGTACATTATACACAAAAATAACCTTTTGTGCAAGAGAAATTTTTAAAAAGTGAAAAAATGTTCAAATTGGGGGATAATTATTTGTATATTGCAAAAATTGTAAACATATAGTATAATAATAATATATAGCCGAAGAAAGCCGAGCCCATAACGCCCAATAGGGCTGCTTTTGTGTATAAAACGACTCTTGTCGCTTGAAATACGCCCGGTATTCCTACGCTTCGCAAGCCGTTTTCTATCGCAAAATCAGCTCCTATGGGTTCACAGAAGTTTAAAATAGCAATTTTTGTTCATATCAAGACGCTTGTGCAGGGACATACAGGACGTATTTCCCTGTGCAAGCAACACAGAGATGGGCAAAAATGGCATTTTAAACCGTAATGAGTTCGGCTCTCTTCGGCTATGCCCCAAAAAGTTTAAGGAGAAGATTTTTATGAAAAGACAAGATTATATTTCCTGGGACGAATATTTTATGGGCATTGCTCTTTTTTCGGCGCAGAGAAGTAAGGACGCAGGCACTCAGGTTGGTGCGTGTATAGTTAGTCAGGAAAATAAGATTCTGACCGTTGGCTATAACGGTATGCCAAGGGGTTGTCACGATGATGAAATGCCCTGGGGCAGAGATGGCGGTATGCTTGAGAGCAAATATGCCTTCGTTTGCCACGCTGAATTAAATGCAATTTTAAATAATGCAGGCGCATCACTTAAAGGTGCAAAATGCTACGTTACTCTTTTCCCTTGCAATGAGTGTGCAAAGGCAATAATACAGTCAGGTATTTCCGAAATTATTTATCTTTCCGATAAATATGCCGATACTGAAGGCGTTATCGCATCAAAGAAAATGCTTAATATGGTTGGCGTAAAGCTTACCCAATATAAGCCTACAGGCAGAAAGATTACAGTGGAGTTATAATATGAATTTTGTTTTTACAGGCGGTGGCACGGCAGGGCACGTTACACCCAATATTGCACTTATTCCTTTAATGCAGGATAAGGGATACACAGTTCATTATATTGGCAGAACTGAAGGTATTGAGCGGGAGTTAATTGAAAAACTACCCGGTGTTACCTATCACGGCATAAGTGCAGGTAAGTTAAGAAGATACAATAATATTAAAAATCTTACCGACCCTTTCAGAGTTGTCAAAGGTTATTTTCAGGCACTGAAAATTATGCAACAGTTAAAACCTGCAGGCTTGTTTTCAAAGGGCGGCTTTGTGTCTGTGCCGGTTGTTATGGCGGCAAAGGCGCATAAAGTGCCCATCGTTATTCACGAATCTGATATGACCCCCGGTCTTGCAACGAAGCTGTGCCTTCCTCACGCAAAAAAGGCTTGCACCACCTTTAAAACAACTGCTGAAAATTTAGGCAAAAAAGGTGTCTGCACAGGCACGCCTTTGCGCACGTCGCTTTTGCACGGCAGTAAGGAAATTGCACGCAAAAAACTTGAACTGGATAATAAGCCTGTAATTTTGATTATGGGCGGAAGCCTTGGCGCAAAAGCAATAAACGATAATATCAGAAAAGTTCTGGACAGAATTTTACCGATATTTAATATTGTACATATTTGCGGCAAAGGCAAAACCGACGAAAGCATCAACAAAAACGGATATATTCAGCTTGAGTATGTTAACGAGGAATTGCCCGATATTATGGCATTGGCAGATATCGTTATTTCCCGCGCAGGCTCAAACAGTATAAACGAATTTCTGGCACTTAATAAGCCTATGCTTCTTATTCCTTTGTCAAAGGAATTTTCTCGCGGTGACCAGATTGATAACACTCTTGAATTTGAATCTTTGGGCTACTGCAAAAAACTTTTTGAGGAAGAAATTACCGAAGATTTGCTTGTTGCTTCCATCAAAGAACTTTATGATGACCGCGCCAAATATGCAGAAATAATGAAAAAAAGTGGGGCACATATGGGCTGTGATAATG
>JAZROC010000098.1:0-2585 GCA_045648525.1 Clostridia bacterium | reverse complement strand
AATGCCATAAAATGCAAAAGCCGAAAGTCACAACCGCAGAAAGAACAAAGACCATTTTCCACGATGAAACTGAAATTATCAACGGTGCAACGAGGTACATAATTATAGTTGCAACAGAAGATGCAACGGAAACCTTAAGCGTTGCTTTTTTGTACGTATCACTATCAAAGGAGCCTGATAAAATTCTTACAAGAGGCGGCCATATCATCGCCTGAAAGAAGCCGTTAACACCCCAGAGTATAGGGCGCACCCATACGGGAAGAAGAATCATTAAAAAGTTCATCATAGAAGACGCAAAAAGACCTAACAGGATGATTTTTTCAGGCTTGAATTTATCACCCAAATATCCGCTTACAAGCTGACCTGAAGCGTAAGTGATTGCCAGAACGGTTATGGGAAGGGAAGCAAGCTCCTTGCTGATGCCGTCGGTTTTTATAATGTCAACCATAACTACGCTATAGTCAAGACGGGTAAGATATGAAACGAAATATGCCATACTCGTTAAAAATATAAGCCAATTCGTCTTCTTTTTGTCCATTATTCGACCTCTTTTCCTGCGATATAAAAAAATGATAAATTTTACATTTAGTAAAGATATTTACCAATCAGGAATTTCCTTATATAATATTGTAAAATCTTTAGTTATTGTATCACTTTTAGCAAGAATGTCAATAAAGAAATACTTGAAAAGCGTCTTAAAATATGATATGATTTTATCTTGAGGTGAATTTGTATGATTTTATTTTTTGACGATTGTGATTTTGAAGCAAGAGTGAATTTAGAGCGTGATTACGGCAAACTTCAATATATTCCCGAAGCCACTTACCGTGACCCCTCTGATTTATCCATTTCGGCAGGTCTTCCAAGCGTAGTTTTTTCGGAAGAGTTGAACGAATACGTTTTAATATACAATATTTTAGACACCGCTGACAGTAAAAATTTAGATATTTTCCTTTGTGCCGCCCACAGTAAAGATTTAATTCATTGGGAGCCTCTTGATACCCGTCCTTATATGGATTTAGAAAACAGAACCTTTGATAATCAGATTTTCCATATGACTCAGGGCGAAAGCTGGATTTACGAGGACAAGCGTGCCGACAAAAGTGAAAGATACAAACTTTTCTATTGCGGATATGGCGAAAATTTAAGAATGCACGACGACCTGTACGTTTCCCCTGACCTTTTCCATTGGACGAAAATTGATACCACGTGGAATACTCAAGGTTCGGAGCCCGGTATCGGTTGCGCATATTCCGAAAAACTCAAAAAATACGTTATCACTTGCCGTCCTCATTGGGCAGACAGACGTGTTTGCACCGTTTTAACGGAAGATTTCAGAACTTTCACTCCCGTTATTCATTCGCTTCAGACTGACTCCATTGACGAGCCAATGTCAGAAGCCTACGGTATGCCCATTTTTGAGTATGACAGATTTCATATAGGCTTGATGTGGAAATATCTTCGCCCCAACGATGGCGAAAGCGTTGCAGTTGGCAATCAGTTAATAAATAATTTAGGCAGAATGTATCCTGAACTTGCATATTCCACAAACGGTTTAAACTATATGCGCTCGTTGAGAAAGCCTTTTATTGAGCAAAATGACCCGATGCTCCCCTACTACGGATGTCTTTTTACCACCACCATCATTGAAAAGGACGACGATATTTTCATAATTTCCGCATCTTCGCAAGGTGAGCACGGAAAATTCCGTGAAAAAGGCACGGGCAGTATCGTAACATTTAAAATGAAAAAGGACCGTTTTATCTGCCTTGAAAGCAGAAGCGTAGGCAAATTAAGAACGCGCAATCTTTTAATTAACGGACCTCTTTCCATTAACGCAACTTCCGCAGAGCCTTTGAAGGCAAGGTTAATTGACTCCTGCGGTAACACCGTTGAAAACTTTGATTTTGACGATTTCGACGGTTTTACAGGTGACAGCCTTGACCACGTGCTTACGTGGAAAGGTAAGGATACGTCTTTACTTAAAGGCAAAAGCCTTAAACTTGAAATACTTATGACCGTTACGAGAATTTATGCAATAAAAGGAGATTTTAAGGTTTTGAAATTTAACCAAAACCGTCTGTATGAGAGTTTTGGCATAATCGAGGAGGATATTTAATATGTTTATTGATATCCACAGCCATTGCTACAGAAGAAAGCCTCCCGTTTATTCTTTCTGCACTCCTGACGAGCTTATAAGACGCTACGATAAAATGAAGGTCGATATGGCGGTGCTTCTGCCCGTTGTCAGTCCTGAAATTTATATGCCCCAATCAAACGAAGAGGTTCTGGAAATTTGCGAGAACCACCCCGACCGCTTCATTCCATACTGCAATATTGACCCGCGCATTATGACCAACTCCGTTTTTGCAAGAATTGACGGTGTTTTGGAGCATTACAAAAATGCAGGCTGTAAGGGTGTTGGCGAAATTATGCCAAAAATGGACCTTGACGATATAATGGTGCAAAACCTTTTCCGCGCGGCTGAAAACGTGGGATTGCCCGTTGTTTACGATGGGTCTGTGCAGAGAAACGGAGATTTCGGTCTTTACGATGACCCCGGTCTTCCAAAACTTGAATATATG
>JAZROC010000097.1:0-1553 GCA_045648525.1 Clostridia bacterium | reverse complement strand
CACCGTTATAGTACTTTTTAGCCGCCTTTTCAATGGCTTTATGAAGATTTGAGGCGCACTCACCTATACCGCCTTTAAAATAGCAATGTCTTTGAGTTGAGCCCTGATTATCAACTTTTGTAAAATCAATACCGCATTCTTTATAGAATTTGTGCTGAATATCGTAATACTTTTCAATTTTCTTCTTGTCAAAGGAATGCATAAGGCGAGGTCCGTCGGGGAAGAAACCGGGGATTGTATATTCCAAAAGTTCAGGAATACGCCTTGCAAGAGGTCCGTTAGGATTAATTCCGTACCAGTATCCGCTTGTGGGGTGCCAGATACCTACCTTCAGATCATACTGTGCCTTAATATCGGTAACGCACTTTTTCAAACCTTCAGGGAATCTTTCAGGAGCGGCTTCCCAATCGTTAAGCTCGCGCATAGGCTTGGTTTCGTTATCAATGCTTGCAACGTCATTCCACGTATCGTCTAAAATAATCCATTTAACGGGAATGTCTTTATCCTTAAACTCCTTGCACTTTGCCAAAACTTTATCAGGTGTAATATGGTGCTGGAAAGCATCCCATGAGCACCAACCAAGATATTCAAAAATTTCAGGATATTTTTTGTCTTTCTTTAATTTGCCGGGTTTGTTCATTGCTTTTAAGCCTAAAGCAACTGCTTGTTCGGGCAAAGCGTACTCATCACTACCATATGCACCTATGAGCACACATTCATTTATCTTATCGCAAAGTGTGTTTGAGTGAGCGATAAGTGAAATTCGGTTGTTTTTGCAGGGGAAAAGTTCAGTCTTGAACATTTTATCGCAAACGGTCATAAGGTACACTTTATTCTGCTTCATTTTATATAAAAGCATCTGTGTGCGCTCTTTTAAATCCTTTAACTTTGCACTAACAAAAGGATGCTGCCAGAAAAGATAACTCATATAGCCTGAAGCATAGTTGCCCGTATGGGAAACATCAAAATCAAGACCTATACCGCAAAGGGAATTAAGGTGATGACCGTGTCCTCGCGTGCAGGAAGAATCGTATTCGCCCTCAAGGTTAAGACAAAAACTGTTATTTTCTTCCTTTAAGGTAAGAGTTAACTTTGCAACTTCACAAGCAAAAGTAATGCTTGTTTCTGTTGACTCCTTGTATTCAAGATAAGCAACGTGCTTTTTACTGTTATCCCACGGTGTAAGTTTACTGTTCACCCAAGGAATAATATTTTTGAATAAAATTTCTTTTCCGTAATAAAGAGAATTTTCTTTAAAATAATACATTTTAGTACGCTTTTACTTTTAAACCTTTCTTTTCAAATATTTCAGTATTTTTATTTAGCGGAGCATTTTCGTCATAATCCGGATTATAACTTCTGCCAAGATTTTTATATTTTGCACCGGTCATTTTATTGTAGGGAATAAGTTCTACCTTAACGTTTTCCTTATATGGTGCTAAAAACTCTGCTATCCCCTTTAAATTTTCATTTGTATCGGTAACTGACGGAATAAGGGGTATTCTTATGGTAACAAAACGCTTTTCTAAAAGCTTCTTTGCATTTTCAAGGAT
>JAZROC010000096.1:0-2037 GCA_045648525.1 Clostridia bacterium | reverse complement strand
CTTATCCTTAAATTCCTGAGCCTTTCTTAATAAATCTTTATGGGTAACGTCCATATGGAAAGCATCCCATGAGCACCATCCAAGGTACTCAAAAATTTCAGGATATTTCTTGTTTTTGCGGAGTCTGCCTGTTTTTCCCATAATCTCAAGACCGAAAGACGTAACTTTTTCAGGCAAATCATACTCGTTTTCGCCTATCGCGCCAAGCAAGATACATTCATCAATTTCATCAATGACCGTATTTGAATGAGCGATTACCGCCATTTTCTTGTTCATCGGGAACATTTCCGTTTTAAACTGCTTATGGCAGGTAGCCATAAAATAAACTTTTTCATTACCCTTGTCAATAAGCAAGCCCTGCGTGCGCTCTTTTAAATCCTTTAACTTTTTGCCGATGAAAGGACGTTGCCAGAACGGACAGGTCATATAGGCATCAACGTATTTTTTGATTTTGGGTATATCAAACTCAATACCTATACCCTTTTCATCAACTAAATGTGTGCCACGTTGAGGTGAACTTGGTGTATATTCGCCTTTTAAAAACAAAGCAAAATTGTTACCTTCTTCTTTAACTGTTAAGGTAAGAAATCCATCATCATTTTTAAAAACAGCTTCCTTTTCTGTTACTGAAACGTTTTGGATATTAAACTTATCCCCTGCCATTATAGAAGTTTCCATAAATGGTTGAATTTCAGTTAAAAGATTTTTTCCGTTATATTTAAGACATACGCCTTTATCTATACAAAATGAATACATTTTTTTCTCCTTAAAATTCAGTTATCTGACCTTTTTTAACAGATGTTTTAATAATTTTGCCGTTAGTGTAAGTTAAAAGAGTACCGTCATCAAGTGCTTCAACAGTATTATTTTTAACTTTAACCGTTGCAGGTGTCATATACTTTTCCTTTAAGCCGATAACCGCTTTGCCGTTTTTGAGAGGTGCAAGAATAAAGAGCCTGAAATCGTCGTAATTCTTAAGTTCGATATCAACTTTTTCATCCCTTGAAAGCACCTGACTTTCGCCCGTAAACCAGTTATAAAGCACGTATTTATCACCTTTGAGTCCGTAAATATCTTCAACTGAAACGGTGCCTGAAACGGTCTTTTCTTCTTTATCAAGGTTAAATGCGGCAATTATGCCGTTGCCGTTATGAGTGTTGAACACCTTGAAAATTCTGCCGTTATTTTCGGCATCTTCAAATATACAGTCTTTCGTAATGGAAGTCTGATTCTGAAGTCTGATAATTCTGCCGTCAGAAAATGCGGTAGGCATAATAACGTCACGAATACTTCTGTCCAATTTATCTGAAACGTAGATAGGACCGCCACTCATTGCGCGCAGAACAGAGTTTTTAACCGCCTGCTCGTCATCTGACCACCACATATCCCAGTCGCCCGTATTTATCGTGCCCTGGGAATAGGTATTGTAACTGCACTGCAAAAGATGCTGAATAAACCATTTTCTGTCTTCAGGCTGGAAATCACCGCTGAAGCGGTTAACGTTTGAATAAGTTCTGTTCCAGAAGTTATCAATGGGCATTCCCATACAGTTGATAAGAGCACCGCCATAGTACTTTTTAGCCGCTTTTTCAATGGCATTATGAAGATTTGAGGTACATTCACCTATACCGCCTTTAAAATAGCAATGTTTTTGGGTTGAACCCTGATTATCAACTTTCGTAAAATCAATACCGCAATCTTTATAGAATTTGTGCTGAATATCGTAATACTTTTCAATTTTCTTCTTGTCGAAGGAGTGCATAAGACGAGGTCCGTCGGGGAAGAAACCGGGGATTGTATATTCCAAAAGCTCAGGAATACGCTTTGCAAGAGGTCCGTTAGGATTAATTCCGTACCAATATCCGCTTGTGGGGTGCCAGATACCTACCTTTAAATCGTATTGCTCTTTAATATCCGTAACGCATTTTTTTAAGCCTTCGGGGAATCTTTCAGGCGCGGCTTCCCAATCGTTAAGCTCGCGCATAGGCTTGGTTTCGTTATCAATGCTTGTAACGTCATTCCACGTAAAGTCGGATC
>JAZROC010000095.1:0-3434 GCA_045648525.1 Clostridia bacterium | reverse complement strand
TCAGTTACACCGATTAAAATAAGTATGCCATTTTCAATGGATGAAACCATATTACCATCAATGGTAACTGATGCGTTTTTAACACGCTGTAATACTCCGCGCATAAAAGCTCCTTAATTATTCAAGCGGTATACTTCATATATACCTTGTATTTTTTTGATATCGCGCATGATTGCATCAAGCTGCTGGGCGGAAGAAATTCTTATGCCCACAGTTATGGTGCCTGTTCCCTCTTTTGTTGAAATGTTAAGGGACGCAATATCTGATTTATTTGTGTAAATGCAGTTTGAAAGTTCAAGTATAAGACCTGAACGGTCGTAGCTGTGTATCTGAATATTGGCAACGTAGTTGGTATCTGCTTCCAAATCCCACTTGACTTCAATTTCTCTTTCGTGCTCAAAACCGCCTAAATTACTGCAGTCACGACGGTGTACGGAAACACCTCTGCCACGGGTAATATAGCCAACGATATCGTCGCCCGGAACGGGAGCGCAACATTTTGCAAAACGGACAAGCATATTGCTTTCGCCTTTTACGATAACACCGTTGTTGGAATGTTCCTTTTTCTTTTCCTGCTTGGGTTTTTCTTCTAAAGTGGCTGTTACGTTTGCCTTTTTATATTCTTCTACAAGCCTTGGAAGAATCTGATGGACTCTTAATCCGCCATAGCCCACAGACGCATACAAATCTTCCATTGACTGTATTTTATATTTTTTAATTAAGGGTTCAAGCCATTCAGGTTTCGTTAATGAGGACCACTGATAGCCCTGACGTTTTGCTTCCGCCATAAGCATATCCTTGCCCTTTTCAATATTCTCTTCCCTGAGCTCTTTTTTGAACCACGCTTTGATTTTTGTTTTTGCTTCGTTGGTGTGAACGATATTAAGCCAGTCGCGGCTTGGACCGTGACCTGCCGTTGCAGATGCAGTAAGAATTTCGATAATATCGCCATTTTTAAGTTTAGTATCAATATTAACGATTCTTCCGTTTATCTTTGCACCGATGCATCTGTGACCGATAGACGAGTGAACTGCATAGGCAAAATCAAGAGGAGTTGCCCCCATTGGTAAGCCTTTAACGTCACCTTTAGGCGTGAAAACGAAAACTTCGTCATTAAAAAGTTCGGTCTTGACAACGTCTAAAAACTCTGCGCTGTCCTTTGCTTCGTGCTCAAGATCCATCATTCTGCGAAGCCAACTTAATTTTTCTTCACCTGTGGTAATTTCTCCGCCGCCCTCTTTATATTTCCAGTGTGCCGCCACACCGTATTCAGCGGTGTTGTGCATTTCTTCAGTACGAATCTGAATTTCAAAGGGCTTGCCGTTTTTGCCGATAACCGTTGTGTGCAAGGACTGATACATGTTTGCCTTGGGCATTGCAATATAATCCTTAAATCTGCCGGGCATAGGTATAAATTCGCTATGCATTATACCTAATGCTTCGTAGCAATATCTAACGTCGGTAACAATTATTCTGACAGCAGACAAATCGTAGATATTATCTAAATTATCGCTTCCCTGCTGGCGCATTTTCTTGTAAACGCTGTAATAATGTTTAGGTCTGCCGTAAACCTTGGCAGGAATAGTATTTTCCACAAGTTTTTTATTGATAATTGAAATTATTTCTTCAATTACCTGTTCGCGTTCATCTCTGCCCTCGTTTATTGCGCTATGAATATAGTGATAGGCATCGGGCTCAAGATATTTTAAGCACAAATCTTCAAGGCGCCATTTTATCTGATAGATACCTAATCGGTTAGCTAAAGGCGCATAAATATCAAGAGTTTCTTTAGCAATTCTTCTCTGCTTTGATTCTTCGCAGGAGGATAACGTTTGCATATTGTGAAGACGGTCGGCAAGTTTTACCAGAATTACTCTGATATCGTGTGCCATTGCCAAAAACATCTTTCTGAGGTTTTCAGCCTGTGCCTCTTCCTTTGAAGCAAACTGAATTTTATTAAGTTTTGTAACACCGCGGACGATTTCACTTACGCTACTGCCGAATTTTTCAGTAATTTCTTCCTGCGTATGTTCAGTATCTTCAACAACGTCGTGAAGAAGTGCCGCGCAAACTGCTTCGGCATCCATATTCATATCTGCAAGAATTTCGGCAACGTGCTCAGGGTGAGTTATATAAGGCTCCCCTGATTCGCGCATCTGGTCACCGTGCGCCTCTTTTGCAAGGCTGTGTGCGGCAACTATTCTTTCTGCATCCTGAGCAGAATATTGTTTAATGATTTTCTCTATCATACTTTAGTTCCTGTTTGTTACACATTTTAATAAATTCATATAATAACGGCTTTCTTCAAGATTCCGTTTTTGCGCGTCGCGATTGACGGTTATCTTAAATTCACTGCCGTAAGTTACGTTTATAAACTGAAGCTCACTGAAAACGCCTATAGCCGCCGCTATAACAGGCATTGTTATCTGCTTTTTTTCAGTGGCAATTTTCAGAAATTCGACAAAATTTTCGTAAACACCTTCGTTCTGACCTATTACGCGATAAGCAAGCATCATATTTTCTCTCGAAATCTGCTTATATTCTTCAAACAAGGTGTCAAAAAGTTCAAGGTTCACCTTTAATGAATAAAACTGAAGCCAAGGTGCTTTTTCATATATTTTGTCTGCATAGCCCGTATTGAGCATATCATAAAAAATCACACGCTTAAAAGGTGTAAAATCAATTTTATCTATATCAGCACCAATGATAAGAGCATTATAACCGCAGTTTTCGTTTAACGGCTTATTTAACGCAATATCGAAGCGCGGTGCTTCATCCTCGATAAGTTTTATACAACTTACTGAATATTCAGGATGGTCGCACAAAATAAGCGTTCCCGAAATGTCCTCATCATACCATTGGGAAACCATATAATTAAGGTCGTCAACGTCATCAAATACTTCAATCTTCGCCTTGTTTGTTTTGGAAATGGCAAGTTTTGAATAAAATAACGACGTTAATACTTCTGCCATCTGACGAGGTTTTAAAATTTCAACCTCTTTAAATTCAGATATTTTAAGGCTTAAATTTTCCGTATTCTGCCAACAATTTATTTCAGGCTTAACTATAGCACTACCTTTTAAAGAGCTAAAGTAATCACAGTTATGCTTTTCATAGAAAAATGCCACTGCCTCTGCCTTTGAAGTGTTATCCTGAAGATATAACTTCAAATGATTTTTAAGGGCACCAATCTTTTTGATGCCACCTCTTACGCAATTATCGAGTCTTAATTTAACCTCGGGATTTGCGCAACCATAAGGTTCTAAAAGATCAAGCTCTTTGCAGAACTCAACGCTTATTTCCTCAATTTTTGCATATGCATCATAAGTTTCGCAAGGATAAAACAAGACGGGGTCACAGCCGTTCAAATATTCATTAAGACGGTCAGTTAATTCATCAAGTTTTTCTGCCTTAACACTCATACCCGCCGCCAT
>JAZROC010000094.1:0-4564 GCA_045648525.1 Clostridia bacterium | reverse complement strand
AACCGCAACGAGCCGCATATACTTCGCCCATTTTGCCTTCCTCAATAAAACTTTTAAGGTATTTTGAAGTATCCCTGAAGCGATTATTGCGCATAACCATTAAAGTTTTTCCGCTTTCTTCTGCCGCCTTTTTCATTTTTTCAGCTTCAGAAACGTTTATAGCATCAGGCTTCTCGCAGAAAACGTTTATGCCTGCATTTAAAGCATCAATGGCAATTACCGAGTGCCAGTAGTTAGGTGTGCAGATATCAACTGCATCAAGTCCCTCAAGTTTTAAAATATCTTTATAGTCGGTGCAATAGAAATCTGCGCCCATACGTTTTGCTATTTTTTCAGCGCGCTCTTCTATAATATCACAAACACCGATAATTTCAACGTTATCCATTTTTTCGTAGGCAGGAATGTGTGCATAATGAGCAATTCCGCCTGCGCCGATAAGTGCAATTTTTATTTTTTTGTCAGCCATAATAATTCTCCTTATAAATTATTTTCAATAAAAGTATAGCATTTTCAAGGCAAATATGATATAATAATTTTATATAAAAATATCAAATATTTGTCATCAGAGGTTTTTTATGTTTTTTGTAGAAGAGCGCAAGGCGGATATTGACGGCTTTGAAATTCCCATACAATGTATCCTTATATCAACACAGCGAAGGACTATAAACGCCCACGCCCACTATCACGATTATATCGAAATTTTATACGGCATCGACTGTGACGCTATCGTGTGGCACAACGGTGAGGAAACCAACTTAAAAACGGGCGACCTTATTATAATCAATTCAAAAAAGCCTCACGAGGTATATTCAAAAAGCGAAAAAAGCACGTATATCGTTATAAAATTTATGCCACAGATACTTTATGCCGCAGAGCAATCAATTTTTGAGTTCAAGTATATTATGCCGTTTTTGGCAGACACAGGACAATATAACAATCTTTTCAAAAAGGAAGACCTTCAAAATTCGGAAATTCCATTTATTATGAACGATATTATGGAAGAATGGAATAAAAAAAATTACGGCTACGAAATTGCTCTGCGCATTTACGTAAACCGCATAGTTTTGTGGGTTTTGAGGAAATGGAACAAAAATTCCCCTGTGCCTTTAGAAAGCTTCGGCACAATGAAAATAATACAAAAGGTATTTGAGCACGTGCAGAAAAATTTCCAAAACACCGACCTTTCAGCCGTCGCCCACGATTTAGGCTTAAGCTATAGTTATCTTTCGCGTATTTTCAAGCGTGTTATGAAAAAAAGCTTTTCCGAATACGTTAATTATATAAGAATAACCGAAGCCCAACGTTTGCTTGCTTCCACCGAAAAAAGCATAACGGAAATCGCCCAAGACGTAGGCTTTTCCACCGCAAGCTACTTTATTGACACATTTAAAAAGCAGGTGCACATTACCCCATCAAAATTCAGAAATAACTTAAAATAGCAAAACTCCCAAAAAATATGGGAGTTTTTGTTGTTTCGTAATTATTCTTGCAACATAGCACTATTTCACACCTCGCGGTGCAAAAAAGCTTGAAAATCAGGGGCGCAAAGTTACCGCACACCAAACAGTGCGAGAAAATCCGAAATTCAAGGCGCAAAGGGGTAAAAACGAAGAAAAACTCCCGTAAAAATCGGGAGTTTTATTTTTGCACATCACCCGCGTTGCAAAAAAACTTGAAAATCAGGGGCGTGGGCGGTTAATTGCGAGGGAGCTTACAAAAGCGTAAGTGACCGAGTAATTACACCGTTCACAACCCGCAGTTTCAAGAATTTTTTGTGACGCGATTATAAGAAGAAGCACTCGCTGTCGATAGTAGCATAATAAGTCCTATTCCTTCCTGCCCAACAAGAATAGCGGATACTCTTGTGGCAGAAGTAAAGACTGTTGCCGACGGGTTTTACACCCATATAAGCTTCAATAGCGGCATAATAGTTGGCGGTTGAATAGGTTTCCTTTTCCAAGGTGGAATTGGCGGTTGAGAACTGATTAGGTGAGAAAATTACGGCACGAACGGTCATATTGTTTCTCTTCACGCGGTTCATAATAACGCTACCAACGGCAAGCTGACATTTGTAGGAATTTCCGCCTGCTTCGCGCTTGATAATCTGCGCGATAAGTTTAACGTCCTTAAGCTGATCTTCGTTTAAGGTTTTAAGAGCGTTATTTACAACCTCCATATTGGCAGATTTATATCCGCTTACGGTGGTGGTTGTAGATGTGGTCTGCGACGGACCCGTAGTGCTGTTTGTTGTATTTGAAGAATTATTGGAATTGCCTGACGGTTTTGCACCTGAAAGAGCCGCCTTTATTTTGGCAAGAGTTTTGTTGCCGGCAATTCCGTCAGCGGTAAGGGAATAGGCTTTTTGGAATTTAATAACTGCCTGCTTTGTTACGTTACCAAATTCACCTGTGGCATCGCCCTTAAAGTAGCCTAACTTTTTAAGATTATTCTGTAAGGTTTTAACCTGCGAGCCCTTGTCGCCATAGCGCAAAGTGCCCGGTTTAGCAATAATTTCCTCTGTTTTTGAAGTGGTTGCTTCAGGCTTTTCAACCTTATTCACTTTAGCAGAAGCGGAGTTAAGAGCCTTAAGAGTAAGCTCGGCAACTGTGCCCGTTTCGCTTATCTGATTATTTTTCTGAAACTTTTTAACTGCAGAAACAGTTATTGCGCCATAATAGCCTGTAACGTACTTTTTTTCAAGATAGCCAAGCTCATAAAGGCGGGTCTGAACTTCCTTAACACCCGAATTTTCGTCGCCCGATTTATAAACTTTGCCTTCTTCAAGCTTTGTGCCGTTCACCCTTGTGTTAATTTTATCTAACGTCTGCTTTGCGGCAACACCGGTTTCCTTAATTCCGTTATCTTTCTGGAATTTTTTAACGGCACTTTCGGTTACGTCACCATAGTATCCCGTTACACTATCCTCTTTAAGATAACCCATATCGCACAATGCCTGCTGAAGTTTTCTGACTTCGGCACTTTCGTCGCCATTACGGAAAACCATAGTTTCGTCAAGGTCTTTTTTAATGAACATTGCTTCGATTGTTTTTTCGGCAACAACGCCCGTCTGACTGATGCCGTTTTCCGCTTGATATTTTTTAACCGCCGCTTCAGTATTGGGGCCAAAAAATCCCGTTAAATAATTTTTATCAAGATAGCCATTTTCAACAAGCTTCTGCTGAAGCTCTATCACGTCGGGCCCTTTACTGCCCATTTTCATTGTTGACGTAGGTATTGCGTTTGCAGGAATTACCGCAGTAAAAATAAGCATTACTGCCAGAAAAACTGACAACATAACTCGTTTAAACAATAGCATATCCTCCTTTTTACTTAATTAAATCACTTTATTATACCATACAAAAACAATAAATGCAACAATTTTGTAATAAATGACTTTTCGACACAAAAAAAGCCCCTCAAAATAGAAGGGCTTGTTTGTTTTACCACATATTAAGCGTTGCAAAAAAGCTTGAAAATCAGGAGAATGAATTTTTTTATCACTTATGAACCGCAGTTTCAAGAATTTTTTGTGACGAGAGAGAGTGCGAGAAACCTTGCAAGGCAAGGCGCGTAGGCGAAAAAGCGAATGAGCTTACAAAACGGTAAGTGATTGAGCTTTTTCCCTGCGCAACACAGCAAATAAAACCCTACGCAAGGTAGGGTTTTATGATTGCAAGGGAATCTCGCGCTCGATTATTTTGTGAATTTAGGCTTTGCACTATAGGTAGTATGCAAAAGTTCGTGAGCCTTATGGCTGTTGGGCTCGCCAAGGAATTCCTTATAAAGAGCCTGAACTTCAGCATTTTCGTGTGACTTTCTCTTTGCCTTGGAAGCATCCTCACCATAGAGAACCTTTGCACGAAGTTCACGAACATTAACGCTCATCTGTGTTTTTGCATCAACGATGGGCTGACCGCCACCTGTGATACAACCACCGGGACAGCACATAACTTCGATGAAGGTGTAATCCTTTTCGCCAGCCTTGATAGCGTTAAGAAGCTTTTCAGCATTGCCTGTTCCATGAACAACTGCAACCTTAACTTTTGTGCCCTTAAGGTCAATTTCAGCTTCCTTGATACCATCGAAGCCACGAACTGCGTGAAGGTCAAGGTCCTTAAGTTCATCGCCTGTTACAACTTCGTAAACTGTACGAAGTGCAGCTTCCATAACACCGCCTGTTGCACCGAAGATAACGCTTGCGCCTGTGGATTCACCAAGCATGCTGTCAAAATCTTCATCATCAAGAGCAGTAAATTCGATACCTGCAGTCTTAATCATTGTAGCAAATTCGCGAACAGTAAGAACTGCATCAACGTCACGAAGACCGTTGGTAACAAGTTCTTCACGCTGTGCTTCGTACTTTTTAGCGGTACAAGGCATAACTGATACAACGTAAATCTTTTCAGGGTCAATACCCATCTTCTCTGCATAGTATGACTTAATCATAGCACCTGTCATTTCGTGAGGTGATTTGCAGGATGAAAGGTTGGGGATAAATTCAGTGAAGAATTTTTCGCAATAAGTAATCCAGCCGGGTGAGCACGAAGGAATCATAGGAAGAACT
>JAZROC010000093.1:0-8243 GCA_045648525.1 Clostridia bacterium | reverse complement strand
CGTTGGCGGCGGCAATTATTGCAACACCGTTAATAAGATTAAAGTCTATCTGGCAATCATCAAGTCTTATGAAAGGAAGCTCGGATAAAATACGTGATTTTATTGTATCTGCCATATCGTCTTCCATATTTTGAATCTGGTTAACAAATGTCAACGGAGCATTATAAAATCTTTCCTGACTTGCTGATATCAACTCCTTTGCAACGCGCTTAAAAGTGGCTTTTAACGTTCTTTTTATAAGGTCGCAAGGGTCGCCGACTCTGCCTTCACAGTACCATATTGCCAGAAGTTCGGGGTCTGAAATGCCAAAGGTAACGTTCATATCGGCGTGCAAATTAAGAAGAACCATTTGCTTTGCATCAACTTCAAAAGGAAAGTCCAATGATTCGCTTACCGATACCGTTACAGGCTTTGTGTCAATAACGATAAGATTTCCTTCGTGGGGATAAAGCTGACAAAATCTATTAATGCCTCTTACGGGTGTTTCCATTTTTGAACCGTTGTCAAAAGCACGAAGTTCGTTTTCTATCACCATAAAAAGCTTCTTTGCAATGGGGTGTGACAGATTGAAATGAACTCTCTTTCCGTCTGCGCCAAGGGGGATAACTTCTTCGGTAATAATACCGTTTGTGTATATATCAAATGAATTATAAAAGAAAGACATTTTTTGTACCTCCTAAAAATTTAATAAATTAATCAGTTCCTTAAAGCGTTCAAATTGTGGGCGGATTTTTAATAAAAAAGTGCGTAAACTTTCTTCATTGCCTGATGCACGAAGTGTGTTTGCCTTTTCTAAACCACGCTGGATAAAACATTCAAGACCTAAATATTCCTCCATAAGCCTTTCCTTTTGTTTTTCTGCTTTTTCAAGCTCGGCAAAAGTTTTAATTGTGTCGTTTAATGCGGCTTTGTATTCTTCACTTTTTAAAAGCTCCGAATCGTGTAAAAGAACAAAGGAAAGGTCGTCGCTTGTTTTGTGGTTATCAAGAAGTGTTACAAGCTTCTCGTCATAATTTTCATCTGAAATAAGACTTACCGCTTCATAGGGACGGGGAGAAGATGTTTTATAGCCGTCTGTATATATTGCAATACAACTTGGCAAATCATCAAGTACGGCAGTGCGAAAATGTTTTATTACGTAATCTCTGTCTTGGCAAAGGCTTGAAGTTATGTTTAAATAACAGTCATTGTCACTTTCAAGGAACGGTATAAAATTACCTTTTTTATCTACGATATGTATTTCACCGTCGCCAAGGTGAAAACCGATGGTTTTTCCATTATGCATATAAATAGCCATAAAAGTTGTGCCATATGCATCACTGTGAGGGTTATTACCGATAAGTTTAAGTTCATCGCTGTCTAAAGGGTGATTGGAAAGATGACGTCTAACAAAACGGTCAAACCTATCTTTAAAAAATTCGGGAAAGCTTTTGTCGTCAATGCCTTGGTCCGAAATCAGTTTTTTGCCCAAATATGTGGCAAGGCGCGCACCAAAGGAAGAACGGCAATATTCTTCACCACCGTGTCCGTCTGCCATAAGCACCAGAACAGAATCTTTATTGCTGAATACTTCAAAATAATCATTGCAAAATTCGTGATAACCCTTTTTCTGATAACTAAAAACAGAGAAATTTTCCATAATTTATACTCCTTAATTATTAAAGACCTCTCATAAGATCTTCCATAGCTTTTGCGATTTCCTCCGCGCTCATTTTTGCGTTGTTTGCGCCTTCCTGACCGTTTTTTATGTTTTTCAGCGTGCGCGCTGCCGTTTCGGATGAAGAACCGGTGTTAATATGAGTGGAGTTTATAAGCATTACGGATGAACCGATAATGGTAGGGGCGAGAAAAGGGAAAAGGTCGGGTGTAATAGCAATTACGTTTTCTTCGCTTCCTGCAATAATTGCGGCTTCTTCCTTCTTGTTTTCAGGACCGAAGAAAACGCAAAGAGTTGTAGAATATTTGGGATAAAATGCGTTGGTTTTTAAACGCTCAAGGGATTTATTTCTTACGTCGGCATCATCGGTACCGACAAAATCAGTAAAGATAAGATTGTAGCATTTGTAACCGTAATTGTTAAGAGAATCAAGGAAGCCTGATGAACGTGAATAGTCTTTATCAAAGAAATCTACCCACTTGTTGATTTCCGTTGAACCCTTAAGCACGTAATCGTCTTCTGTAAATACTTCAAGCAACTGTCCGGGGGATAAAGGCTGGTCGTTAAAGAACTTAACCTCATCGCCAAGAAAAATTATCTGTACGACGATTTTGAAATCAATGGATTGGGCATCCTCTATAGCAAGTCTTTTAAGGGTACTTATTGTTGTGTCGTACGAGTTTTTTCTATTAGGGGACATTGAGGTACTGTAGTCAAGAAAAATGCGGATAAGCAATATTTTACGACCTTCAGACATATTAGGGATGCAGTTAACGCAACTTGAGTTTTTCATAATTTTTTTCTCCTTTTTTATAAATTATATGCTTTTTTTACAAGTTCGTATAAAAAACGAACGGTTTTTCTTGGTGCTTTGCCTTTTAAAACTTCCTCTGAAAAAGTGTACTCAAAGTATCTGCGCATAAGCTCAGGAAGCTTTTTCCACGCATCTTCTGCCGAAGGATAAGGCGCATTGCTTTCATAATTTGAAAATACGAATTCAGGATTTTGCCCGTAAAATTCAATTACCTTTTCCTGTGAAATCAAAACACCTTTTTCTCTTTTTCCGTTGAAAGGATGAGTTCCTCCCAAAAGAAGTCTGTATATCCATACGCTCAATGAATGTACAATGCTTGAATTTGTGGGCTTTTCTCCTAAAAAAACTTCAGGAGCTCTGTAAAAACCGCTTCCCTGAAGACCAAGCATCAGCGAGGGCGAAGTAATGTTTTCACAGTCAATAATGGCAACATCCACTTCTCCTACAGAATTCTTTTTGTATAAGAAGTTTTTGTCGGAAACGTCAATATAAATCAGATTGCTGTCTTCAAGCTCGATTAAGGGTTCAAGAGTTTTCAAAATAATTTTAACTCTTGTTTCCGTTGATTCTAAATCAGGGTCATTAATAAGGTTTGTTGTGGGAGCATAACCGATTTTTAAAGGCATAGTATAAAGAAAACATTCTGCCTTATAGTCAAAAAAGTTTACGTCTATGGGCCATGCAAAAGATTTATGAGGACTTTTATGCTCACTTAAAAATTTAGTGCGCTTATAAAAGATTTCCTTAACGTTTTCAGAAGCATAGTCGCCAAAAAGATATTTTAAAGCTAAATACTCACCCGTTTTATAGTTAAAAACCTTATATACCTCGCCTTGTGTTCCCTTTCCAATAAATTCTTCAATACGTACTATTGTGTTTTTTAATCTGACAGGATTTCCCTCGGGAAAATTTGGCATGCCAATTCCACCACCTTTTCGCTTATTTGTGTTCCGTCAAAGTAGGTTGAGACCGTACATTCAGGGTATCTTTCAGGCAACCATAAGTGACCTGTTTTTTTCATATAATCATCGTCTTTAAGGTAAAACTGAAAGTCGTTTTTCTTAAGGTCCCACGTGGCATCAATGTGGTAAGGAACAAGTGCTTGTCTTTCTTCATCTTCTATCCAAACGATATTCCAAGCATGGGGACCGTGTGTGTCGTCATCTTTTTCTTGTCCGGTCACATAATTTCCACCAAAGCCGATAATAGTCATACATTTTATTTTCAGCGCCTTACAAAGCAGGGTTATAAGTTCGGCTACTCCCATACAAACGGCTTTGCCCTCAAGGCAACCTACGTATGAATAACGGTCAGGACTGTTTCTGTCATAAGTAACCAATCGTGTAACAACGTTATATATAAGGCGAAGCTTAAGCTCCGAATCCCACGAAGATGGAATGGAACGGACAAAAAAGCAAAGGTTATCTCTTATGCTTGTACGTTCTTCGTCGCTTAAATTAAACGTTGATTCTTTTAAATGGTCGGTGGCGTATTCAATAGGGTATGCCACCATTCTGTTTCTTAAAATATCGCTCAAAAAAGGCACCTCCTCTTGTTTTGTGTAATCATAATAACACCTTTTATTCTTTCTGAAAATAGCGGCTTTTTATGGAAAAAAATGCTAAATATCTGAAAAAACAAAGAGTTTTCAACTTGAAAAAATATATTTTTGGGAATTTTTTCAGATTATTTGCAAGAATTTTTGAAATTCCGAAAAAAATATTGCTTTTCCCGGAATTTTTTATTTTTTCTGCGAAAATCTTTTTGTTCTGAAAAGGTGCTTTTTTCTTGACTTATATCTTGCCTACTGATAAAATAAAAACAGTAACAAAATGTCAGATTTTAAGACGGAGGTATTGAAATTATGCGTGACGATTTTTTTGATAATGAAAGAATCAATAGAAAATTTAAGTTCTTTTCAGGTGAAAAAAATAATACAGGATACAGGGAAGAAAAAAACGACAAACCTTCTTACAGGGTTGTTTTCCTTTCAGATAACGGTGATACTGTAAAACGTGTTTTTACAATGCCTGCGGATTGCTATATAAATAAAAAGAATATAAAAAAAGGTTTATTTGATACAGAAAAAAACAATATGTCCAATGACCTGTTGGAAGAACTTGAAAAACAAAGAAGTCAGTTAGAAGAAGAAAATAAAAGGTTAAAGGAACAACTGGAAAGCCTTACAAAACGCAATGAAGAACTTGATGTAAAAACTGAAGAATTAAATAAAGAACTTCAGCAGAAAAAAGAAAGTATTTCAGAAAATCAAAAAGAGGTTGAGTTTCTTAAATATAAAGTAACCGAGCAGGAAAAACGTATTAATGAATACATAAACGAGAGAAATCTTCCGCAGGCTATAACTGGTGATATTTCTGCTTTAAGTCAAAAAATTGCCGAAGCCAGAGAAATAATGTTTTCATTAAAGGATAAAGTAAATTATGGCGATAGAGGTTTAAAAAAGCTCTGCTGTCTTTGGTGCGCCTGTTGCACTATGGGCAAGGACGAAACGAGGGGCATAGCAGAACAAATTAAATATATTTTGGAAGACGATTTTAATTGTAGAATGATAAAACCGCTTCAGAATGAAAAATTTGATTCTCATTTCCACGAAGCAACTGCATACGATATCAGCTTCACGCAAATTGATGAATGTCTGATGCCGGGCTGGCAGTATAATGATAAGGTTTTAATTAAAGCAATGGTGAAGGTAAAATAGGACTATAGGAGAGTATAAAATGAGTGTTGATTTTGAAACATTTTTAAAAGATATTATGAACCCCATAGACGATGATGGATATGCTTGGGGCTTGGATCATGGAACCTACTGCTCAATGTTTGCCCGCAAGAGAAAGGATATGAATCCTGAAATTATTCGATACAAGGGTGCGTGCCTTGGTGGTGTGCCAAGTGAATTCTGGAGGACTTTTGACGGAAAAGAGTACGTTTGTGACGAGGTTTTAGATGAAGACGGTTGGATAAAAGACCCTGAAGGTCAGTGCCCGTCAATAAAAATGAAACTTAAAAAAGGCACAATATCTCTCCACGGTCATAATTATAAAACGGAAGAAATTTTATTAAAACAGGCAAAACGTATTATTGACGTAACGGCTCAATGTTTAATGGAAGAAGAAGGTATTGAATTTAAACCCAAAAAAATCGTAATGGGTTCACCTGTGCGCTTCGATACCGCAACCCGTGGCACCGTTCGTAAGGTTTGGAGTGAGGCGCTTGGTATTTCACCTGATAAAGTCAATATTGTTGCTGAACCGATTCTTGCGGCAGTTGCGGTAGATTCTATCGAAAAAAGAATTATAAAAAAACCTTTTTTAGTGTATGATATGGGCAAAGGTACCTTTGATGCTGTACTTCTTCGTCCCAATACTTCGCCATCTGCATTTCATTCTGAACCATATATAGCAGAAAATCCTGAAGGTTGCGAAATTGCAGGCGATTTTATTGATAACGTTACAGAAGAACTTATCATTGAAAAGTTACATAAAAATCCCGGAATGATAAAGCTTTCTGTTATTGAAAACAAGGATCATCCTGACAGGCGTCGCTTGCATATAACGGCAAAAGAAACCAAAGAAAAGCTTTCAAAATCAGATAGCGCAACAGTTATCGTTGCCGGTGCTGAATGTGGTTATCAGATGATTGAGATTACCCGCGCAGAATTTGAGGAGAAGATTAAACCTTATATCGAAAAGACCATAGATATTGTCTACAAGGTTTTAAGCGAAAGCAATCTGGGTGAAAAACCTGATATTGACGTTCTTTTAATAGGTGGCTCAACCTATATTCCTCTTATTGAAAAAATGCTTAAAGAACGTTTTTATTGGCTTTCTGATGAAAATTTCTCTACCAAGCTTCGCGAAAGGGCAGTTGCTCTGGGCGCATCAATTTATGCCGAAAGTTTAGCCACCAATCCCATTGTTGCACCAAAAATTTCATACGGTTATGCAGTTGAAACCCACTCAACAGACCTTAATAAAGACGTTCTTAAGGTTCAGATTGAATCAGGTGCAGACTTGCCGCAAACTATTTCAGGTATGTTCTATACAAGGTTTGAAGGGCAGGAAAACGTATATTTTAAGGTGTATGAGGTGGAAAGCGGTAAAGCAGGCGAAAGGCTTTCTCTTAATAAAGGCACACCCACCCAATATTGCATATATCATTATTTTGGTAAGGAAGTACCCAAAGGCACAAAGGTGGAGCTTACAACAACACTTACAAAAGACGGCATTTTAACTATGCGTGTAGATGATTTTGATATAAGTGGCAAGCCCACAGAAGAAGTTTTCACATTAGCTAACGTAATAGGAGAAATGTGATATGCAAACTTGTAATAATAAAGCAGGGTATTGGGTTGATATGACCCGAGAATTGCTTTTTGCAGAAAAAAACGGTAAGAATATAACAAAAACAAACTTCAATTTTTTGTTTCTTTCACCAATGTGTTGTCCTGCAAGGAAAGAATTTATTGACAAATTCGTTGATTTTCGTCAAATAGAAAATTGTGACGAAAAAGAATTGCAAAAAATTAATGACGTAAACGAAATGCGCAGTCAGTTTCTTAAACTGATGATGAAAAACGTCGAAAAGGCAAGGGCATTTGTTGAAAAAAGAGAAGAAGAAATAAAAAATCAAGGCTATAACGTATATTCTGCCAAAGACCGCACAAATGATTACAGAGGAAAAATCTGTTGCTTTTTAAGCGAAAAGGCATGTGAAGATACTGCCAAAATGAAAGCATCCGATTTTTATGAGTATTTTATGGAGTGCGACAGTTGGGAGGACGACAGGGTTGGTTGGGTTATCGACCTTTACGGCAATATATTTAGGGATATTTATAACTATTCTGACCCTGAAACGTTAAATAAAAATATCTGTCTTTTACGCAGTAAGGCGCTGGAAAAGTATAACCGCCTTCGCAACAGGTGTATAGGTTTTCCTGAACCTCCGTCATTTCTTTGCGAAATTAAAGATGAAGACGAAAAATGGAACGAATATGCAAAACTTATTTTGTTCAGTCTTTTATATGATGCTTCTGAGAAAGACCAGTACAGACCTTTGCTTAAAATGTTTGGGGTTTCATTACCTAAAACAGTAAAAAAATCGCAGATCCCGCAAAATATTCTTTATAGCATTTCAATCAGTGCCTTTAAAGACATAAATTCATGGAATGTAGATAAATTTATTAATTTTGTTGCTTATTTGGAGGATGAACCAAGAATTATCGAAAATGCCCCTGAAGAGTTTTTGGCAGGTGTTATAGATTGTTGCAAATCCCTTTATAATAGGATAGGTGAGGGCGAAATTGAGGGCAGTGCAGATGAAATTTTAAAAATAAGAAACAGATTTAAAGGGTATCTTGATAAGAATGAATAATTAATTAAAGTACATAAAAAAGCCACAGATAACGTCTGTGGCTTTAGTTTTAGTATGGCATTTTGCGTTTTTTGCTTCTTGCGCATTTTTGCAGTGGGAGCACAACTGATCGCAACCTATTTCATAATCTTCACGCATATCAACAGGTGTTGTTAGTCAGACTTCCGCGCTTAACACAGCGCTCCAATTCTTCGCTAACGTCTGAAACAGGAATAGTTTTATAAGCGCGAAGCTACAATAACTGCGCAAATACCGGAAATAAGTTTGCCTGCAATCATTGCTAAAATATAATTTTCATCAACTGCCATAGTAAAGGCGATGTGTGCACCAAAAGTAAATGAAGCGGAAATAATAAATGCGGAATTTAGTATAATTCCAAGT
>JAZROC010000092.1:0-6507 GCA_045648525.1 Clostridia bacterium | reverse complement strand
CGCAATATTTCTATAAAATGAATAAAACTTCATTGGTTGCAGGAGTTATTAACTGTGGTGCATATATCGGCTCTGCCATTGCAGGTGTAGGTATTGCTTTTGTTGAAAAAAGTGTCGGCTGGTCGGGCGTTACGCTTTTGTGGCTTGCCGTAGGCGTTTTGGGTGTTGCAATCTGCGTTGGATTCGGCTTATACTGGAAAAATTTTAAAAATAAAAATAAGGTAGAAAATTAATTCTACCTTTATTTTTTCGTTTTAGGTGAAAAACCGAATATTTTTTTGTAGGTTCTGTAAAAACACGAGTAATCGTCAAAACCGTATTCACGGCAAACGTTAAGCACTTTTTTGCCCTCGTGAATTTCGTTTCGCGCGGCGAAAAGCTTTTTTCGTAAAATGTATTGCTTTAAGCCGATATCCATTTTTTCTGAAAAAACGTTCTGCACGTATGATTTTGAAAGGTTAAGGTTTTGGGCAATTATCTGCGCGTTAATGGGCTTTTTCAGGTTTTGGGAAATGTATTGGATAATGCTGTTTACTATAGGATTATTGGTTATTTCTGATGCGTATGACGTTTTATCAAGATAACTGCAGTATATCAAAAGCTCTTTTGTAAGGTTTAGCGAAATTTCATAAAAATCATCGTCAGAAAGCGTTTCATTATAAAAGTCAAGCCGTTTGAAAAAATCAATGGCGAAAGGCTTATCGGCAATGTTGACAACGTATGGGAAAGTGAAAATTTTATCGTATAGATTTTTTGAAATTATATCTGCCTTAAAACTTAAAACGTAGTTTTCATAAACCGTTTCGCAGTAGGGCGAAAGGTAATGGTAGGTGTCCTTTGGTATAAACATCAGGTCGTTTTTTTGCGGTTTGTAAAAGTTACCGTCAATGTTATAGTTTACGTCGCCCGTTACGAAAAGCACAATTTCGCAGTAGGTGTGCATATGGTTTGCGTAATTTTCTTTAATGGGATTGGTAACATTTTTGTGGGAAACCTCAAAAACATTTTCTGAAAAATGGTATTCAAACACGTTTTTTCACCTCTTTTAAGTGCATTTTAACATAAAAAAGTAGAAAATGCAATATAAAAAGTAAAAAATACAATTTATTTTGTTTTCTTACTGTGATATAATATAGGTACAAATTAATAGGAGGAATCTATTATGAAAAAAATGAGAGTAGCAATTATCGGTCAGGGTAGAAGCGGAAGAGATATTCACGGCAAATTTTTCCTTGATCCAATAAATGATTTTTGCGAGGTTGTTGCCGTTGTTGAAAGCGACGAGCAGAGAAGAAACTGGGCAAAAGAAGATTTTAAGTGCGACGTATATTCTGATTATACTGAACTTTTTGGCAGAACAGATATTGACGTTGTTGTTAACGCATCTTTTTCAGAAATGCACTACGCAATCACAAAAGACCTTTTAATGCATAAATTCAACGTGCTTGTTGAAAAGCCTTTTTCAAGAACTATTTACGAGTGCAACGACCTTATCCACACCGCAAAGGAAAACGGCGTAATCGTTACTGCATTCCATCAGACCCTTTTTACACCTAACTTCTTAAAGGTTAAGGAAATTATTGAAAGCGGAATTATTGGCGAGGTTTATCAGGTAAATCTTAAATATTCAGGCTTTGCACGCCGTTGGGACTGGCAGACGTTACAGTATAAATGCGCAGGTAGCGTATATAATTCAGGTCCTCACCCCATTGGTCAGGCACTTGACCTTTTAGGCTGGAGTAAGGATACTCGTCTTGAGTTTTCTTCACTTTCCCGTAACCTTACAAGCGGTGATGCCAACGACTGCGGTAAGCTTATTCTTACTGCACCCGGTAAACCCTTTATGGATATTGAAGTTAACGCAGTTGACGCTTTTGCAGGCGATTTTGTTATTAAAGTGTTTGGTAAATACGGTACACTTTTAATGAATCACAATACCTATAAGCTTAAATATATCGACCCTGCGAAGCTTGATGAAAAGCCCGTTATTTTTGAAAGCTTGCGCGATGAAAACGGCAAGCCTATGTATTGCGGTGAAAAACTTGATATAATTACAGTTGAAGAAGAAGTTAAGGGCAGTGCTTTCCTTGAAGCTGTTAATACTTTCTACCGTCAGCTTTACGGTGCAGTTATGGAGGGTAAAGACTTAATCGTTACACCCGAAAAGGCCGCTATGGTTATTAACTTTATTGAGCAGGTTCACGCAGACAATCCTCTTTCAGTTGAATTTTAAGGAGAAAAAAATATGTTTAAAATAGCTTTAATGGGTGTTGAAAACTCCCATGCAAACAGTTTTCTGACCTTTATCAAAAATGGCGAGTATCCTGACGTTGAGGTTAAAGGTATCTATAGCTACGATACTGAGGTAATGAAAAAGATAAGCGAAGAATTTTCCGTTCCTACAATGGAAAATTACGATTCCTTGGTTGGTCAGGTTGACGGTATCGTTGTTACCGCCCGTCACGGCTCAAACCACTATAAGTATGCAAAGCCTTATATTGAGTCAGGTATTCCTATGTTTATTGATAAACCCATAACTTCGGACGTTAATGAAGCAAAGGAATTTATGGCTGAATGTAAAAAGCACAACGTAAGAGTTACAGGCGGTTCAATGCTTAAGCACGCTGAACAGGTTAAGGAAGCTAAAAATATAGTTGAAGAAGCAAAGACTGACGAAAAGCTCGCTGTTATCGGTGGTCTTGTTTGCGCGCCTATTGCGCTGAACAGTATGTATGACGGTTTTTGGTTCTATTCACAGCATCTTATTGAAACTCTCGGCACGGTCTTTGGCTATGACGTAAAAAGCGTGCTTGCAACACAAAATGATAACACGGTCAGCGTTGTTTTCAGATATGCTGATTTTGATGTTTTCGGTAACTATGCTCACGGTGCAAACGTTTATCACGTTGACGTAATCAGAAAATCAGGACTTGAAAGCAGAAAAATCGACCTTAACGGTGCATCAAAGATGGAGTTTGAAGAGTTTTATCAGCTTCTTAATGGCGGAAAAATGGAAATTGGTTACGATGATTTTATTAAACCCGTATATCTTATTGATGCCATTATTAAATCAATGGAAACAAACACATTTGTAGAGGTAAATTATGATTAAGGAAATTAAAACAGACAAATTAACAACCTATGTTTTTGAAACCCGTGACGAAATGGGTAAAGCAGCGGCAAAGGCTGCAGAAGAAGCAATAAATAAAGTGATTGAAGAAAAAGGTTATGCCAACGTAGTTTTTGCGGCGGCTCCTTCACAGAACGAAACGCTTTTCCATCTTTTAAATTCTGATATTGATTTTACAAAAATCAACGCTTTTCATATGGACGAGTACGTTGGCTTGGATATTAATTCAAAGCAGTCCTTTGCAACCTACTTAACTGAACATATTTTTGCATTAAAGCCATTTAAAAGCGTAAATCTTATTCCTGCCCTCGATGCTGAAAAGGGTTGCGAGGAATATACTAAACTTTTGAAAGAATATCCTACTGACGTTGTTTTAATGGGCATTGGCGAAAACGGTCACATTGCATTTAACGATCCGCCCGTTGCCGATTTTAACGACCCCTATATGATTAAAAAAGTTACTCTTGATGAAATCTGCAGAAATCAGCAGGTTCACGATAAGTGTTTTGAAACTCTTGATGACGTTCCTAAATTTGCTTTATCCTTAACTGTTCCCCAGTTAATGAGCGCAAAATATCTTATCTGCACCGTTCCTGCGCCTACAAAGGCTAACGCGGTTTACGATATGCTTAACGGCAAAATCGGTGAATGGTGTCCTGCAACGGCATTGAGAAATCACGATAACGCAAAAATGTTTCTTGATAAGGATAGCGCAAGCAAGGTACTTTAAGGAGTTTTTATGGGGAAAATAAGACTTTTTGGCGGAAATCTTATAATAGACAACCAAATAAAAAAAGCCGACCTCTTAATTAAGGACGGCAAAATTGAAGCGATAATTGATGAAAAAACTTCAACGCCTGACTATGAAATGCACGATTGCACAGGTATGAATATTTCTGCAGGCTTTGTGGAAACACATTCACACGGCGCAGGCGGAAGCGATTTTATGGATTGCGAAGAGGATACCTATAAGAATATTTTAAATCTTCAGGTTCAGCACGGCACAACTTCCGTTCTTGCAACCACAATGTCGGCAAGCTATAAGGGCACGGTAGATGCTATTGACAGTTTTCTTTTAGCAGAAAATGATAAAAGTTTGCCCGTTAACTTACTTGGCATACATATTGAAGGCATCTTCATTGCGCCAAGTCAGGCAGGGGCACAGCCTCCGGGAAACATACGTCCTTTTAACCCTGAAGAATATCTTTCGCTTTACGAACATTCTCAGGGAAAAATTAAAAGATGGTCAGTTGCGCCTGAGCTTGATGGCGCAAAGGAGTTTGCAGATTTTGCCAATAAAAACAACATTACCTTAAGTATCGGTCATTCCGATGCCGATTTTGATACCGTCGTAAAGGCTTTCGATTGGGGATTTCACCATATAACCCATTTCTATTCAGGTTGCAGTAGTGTTGTAAGGCGCGAAGGCTTCCGTGTTGCAGGCGTAGTTGAAGCAGGGTACTATCTTGATGATATGAACGTTGAAATTATTGCCGACGGTTGCCATTTACCGCAGTCACTTTTAAAGCTGATAGTGAAAACGAAAGGCATAGACCGTGTTGCATTGATAACCGATTCAATGCGCGCCGCAGGGCAGACTTCGGGCGAAAGTTATATAGGTAAAAAAGAAGAAGCAACTCCCGTAGTTATTGAAAAAGGCGTTGCAATGCTCTTAACACACGATGCCTTTGGCGGAAGTATCGCAACAAGTGACAGACTTATCCGCACAATGCTATCTTGCGGAGTTTCGCTTTCCGATGCCGTTAAAATGGCAACGGTTAACCCCTTAAAAATGATGAACCTTAACGTTAAAAAAGGAATTATCAAAGAAGGCTACGATGCCGACATCTGCGTTTTCGACGATAACATTAATATTAAACACGTTTTTGTAAACGGTGTAAAGAGAGTATAAATTAAAAGCACTTACCCAAATGGTAAGTGCTTTAACTTTTATATTTTACAGCTTACTTCAATTTCTTTTTCAAAATATTCCGTGTTGTCGGGCAGAATAATTCTTACCTTTTCAGGCGCGCTGACTTTTAAGTAAAGCGTGCCCTTTTCTTTTTTCCACTTAACGTCGATTTTGCCGACGGGTGACATAACGGAGCCTTCCGCAAAATCGTTGGCGTAAACGTAGGGTTTTACGATTACTTCGTTTACGGTGGGTTTAACGCCTAAAATGCAGGCTGAAAACTCGTAAATGGGAACGGAGCTCCACGCGTGGCAGTCGCTTCGCGTAGTATAAGGTGAGGATTCAAACCACGTGGTTGCCTTTAGACGAATCATTTCTCGCCAGTTATCAAGCATTTTATATGCAAGGTCATAAAGACCTGCCTTTTCGTATGCTCGGAAAACGAAATACATCATCGAATATGAGCAACGGGGCATTTCCTTATCTTCATAAGCGCGCTTAAGAAGGTCGGTTGCCTCTTTTCCGTCTATGACGTCAGCCAACACCGCCCATATCTGTGAGTGAAGGCTAAAAACCTGCTCCTCATAATCCCTGAACATTTTCTTGTTTTCGTCATAGAAATATTTTTTTGCATTAATGCGAAGTGTTTGAGCCTTTTCTCTGTATTCCTCCGCCAAGCCTTTTCTGTTAACGAATTCAGCCATATCTTTGGCATTTTCGTAAGCAACAATAAGCATAAATGAATAAACTGCAATGCTTCCCGTGTTGGTGGGTACACCACCGTTCCACGTAGAAACCCAGTCAATATAATTCCAGTTGCCTAAAACGCCTACTACACCGTTTTTAAGTCTTTTTTCAAAGTAGCGCAAAACACCGTCTGCAACGGGAAGAAGGTCGGCAATGCGGGAAAAATCCCTTTCGTAAAGCATATGGTCGTGAAGCATATAAATATAGTGTAAGCCAAAGCCGGGAATACGTTGCTTTCTTAATGACGGTGTACGGGCAGGAATCATTCCGTCAGGGAAACGGCCCTCGTTAAAATCGTCAATGCACTTTACAATAAGACGTTTATCATCTGTCAGATGTCTTAAATAAAGTGCCTGAAGGCGCGAGTCCATAACGTACTGTAATTGCTCATAGTAGGGGCAATCCTCAAAGGAATCGTGCATACAGTTGTTTAAGGTGCGGATGCTTATTTCCCACATTTTTTCTGAATCCGCATCTGATGAAAGAAACTTTCCGACGTTGTTTAAGGGATAATTCATTTTAAAGAATTTTATATCAGATAAGGTTGCTTCACCCTCAATTTTAACTTCAATAAAGCGGAAGCATTGCCAGAAGAACGTTACAAAAATCTGCTCGTTTACATCAAGAATAATTTCATCGTATGAGCCGAATAAGAAACCGCTTTCATCGTCGCGCATTTCTTTATAAAGTCTGTCTTGATTTTCTCTTTTCTTCCAAT
>JAZROC010000091.1:0-2773 GCA_045648525.1 Clostridia bacterium | reverse complement strand
GAAATCCTTCAAACAGACTTGTTGATTATTTAAAGAAAAATGAAGCGACAAACACTGTTGAAGTTGTTCCGCAATCAGTTGAGGGTGCAAAAAAAGCAATTCTTAATTATAAGCTTTTGCAGAAAATTGAAACTGAAGAAGGTACTTTATCGCTTTTACAGGTTCAACTTGAAACCGGCAGATCTCATCAGATCAGGGTGCAGATGGCTAACATGGGTTGTCCTCTCTGGGGTGACCAGCGCTATGGCTTCAAGGTAAACAAAAAAGGTCAACAGCTTGCCCTTTATGCAGTAAAATTAAGACTTATTCACCCCACAAAGAAGGATTCGATGCAGTTTATCTGTTATCCGCCTGCTATTGCACCGTGGACTAACTTTAAGCTTAATATTGAATAAGCCAGAGTATTGACATTGACATATCTCATATTGTATAATAAGAATATATTATATTTTCAAGGAGAATAATATGAAAATTAAAGATAGCTTTGTTTTGCGTAACATTGCAGGCATTAATACAGTTATTTCTACTGATTCTTCTTCAGGATTTGATGGTATGATTACGCTTAACGAAACAGGTGTTTTTATGTGGAACATTCTGAAAGATGGCGCTACTATCGAAACTCTTATTGACGCAGTAGTAAAAGAATATGATATTGACGAAGCAACGGCATCAATCGACTCAAAGGATTTTGTTGATAAATTAAAATCTATCAACGTTTTTGAGTAAAAAGTTTTAAGGAGAAAATAGCTATGAGCAAAAAAACAAAAGGTATTATTTTGGCAGGCGGCAAAGGTACACGCCTTTACCCTATGACAAAGGTAATTTCAAAACAACTTTTACCCATTTATGATAAGCCCCTTATTTACTATCCCCTTTCAATTCTTTTGCTTGCAGGAATTGACGAAGTTTTAATTATTTCAACCCCTGACGACACACCTCTTTACGAGCGTTTATTGGGTGATGGTTCTCATTTGGGTGTTTCAATTAAATATGCTGTGCAGGATAAACCCAGAGGATTGGCTGATGCATTTATTATTGGTGAAGAATTTATTGGCGAAGATAATGTTTGTCTTATTTTAGGTGATAACGTTTTCTACGGTCAGAATTTCTCACAACTTCTTTTCCGTGCAAAAGATTTGCAGGAAGGTGCAACAATTTTCGGATATCCTGTTTCTGACCCACGCGCCTTTGGTGTTGTTGAATTTAATGAAAACAACAAAGTTATTTCAATCGAAGAAAAGCCCCAGAAGCCAAAGAGCAATTATGCTGTTCCCGGATTGTATTTTTATGATAACAAGGTTATCGAAATTGCAAAAAATGTAAAGCCCTCTCCTCGCGGCGAAATTGAAATAACTTCAGTTAATAATGCATACCTTGAAAAAGGCGAGCTTAACGTTATTCTTATGGGTCGTGGTATGGCTTGGCTTGATACGGGCACACCCGAAGGTATGCTTACCGCATCAAACTACGTTCATGCAATTCAGTCTCTTCAAGGTTTCTATATTTCTTGTATTGAGGAAATTGCTTGGCGCAGAGGCTTCATCACAACCGAGCAACTCTATGAATTAGGAAAAGAAACTCAGACTACTGATTACGGCAAGTACATTATGGGTCTTGCTGAAAAGCACATTAAATGAAAACCTATCGAATAGCTGATTTAACAGTTAATATGGATGCTAAAGGTAAGACGGTTGTTCAGGCTGAAAAATATCTTATTGAAAAATCCGATACAGCGGATATTACCCTTACCTATAATCCTGAAAGTTGCCAGCGTATTATTGATAAGCATCCCGAATTAAGCGAAGAAAGTTGTATTTATATAATGCTTGGCAAGTTTTTTGCTGACGGATTATTAGATTATAACGGTTTGGTACTTCATTCCTCTGCAATCACGTACGAAAACAAGGCTTATCTCTTTTCAGCTGACTCAGGAACGGGCAAATCAACCCATACAAACCTGTGGAAACAGTGTTTTAACGGGGCGGATATTATCAATGATGATAAACCTGCGCTGAGACTTATTGACGGTATTTTCTATGTGTACGGCACTCCATTCAGCGGTTCAACACCAATTAATAAAAACGTTCGCGTACCGTTAAAAGCCATATGTTTTATTGAACGTGCCGAAAGAAATTCTATCGAACAGATGACTGATAACGCAGAAATAATAAGATTGTTTTTGCCCCAGACATTAAGACAACTTTCAAAGGATAAGGCAAATAAATTATTTGATATAATGGATAAGTTAATAACAACGGTTCCTTTTTATAAGTTGCGTTGCTTACCCAACGAAGATGCCGCAAAATTAGCATACGAAGTAATGTCAAAATAAAATACTAAACTCGGTAAAAAATAATTTACCGAGTTATTTTTTAACCTTTTTAAATAAAAAGAATATTATATATATAAATGGTTAAGAATTTTTTTGAGGTGAAAAACGATATGCTTAAGTGTTGTATATGTAATAAGGAAAAAAAGGAAAACATTATTATTTTGGGAAAATCAATTTGTTCTGACTGTGAATGGAAAATACTTACTGCAAAAAGTCATACAACGGGATACAATAAATGTATTTCAAAACTAAAAAATATTTTTACCACATAAAAAAATAAGCCGAGCATTTTGCTCGGCTTATTAACTTTTATTAGCCTACCATACCTGAACGTTCAATACTCTGTACGAAGAATTTCTGACAGAAGCAATAAAGAACGATAATGGGTGCTACGTGCATTACAGTACACGCTGACTGGTACAAGGAGTTAAGAACAACGTC
>JAZROC010000090.1:0-3046 GCA_045648525.1 Clostridia bacterium | reverse complement strand
TATTTCATTCCTGAAAAAACGGGATATCACTCAATTGCAACAGACGAAAGAGATACAATAGTAATTCAGTTCTTTAACGTTGGCTACGAAACGGGCAAACTTAACTGGCTTGAGCATTGTGAGTACACTTATCAATGGTTTAACCCGCGCACAGGCGAGTTTTTGGAAAAACGTTCCTTCTGGCCCGATACTTACAGAATGTATCAAGTTGGAAATAAACCTGACCAGTGGGACTGGATTTTACTTGTAAAAAAGAAAGAGGTATAAAAAATGAAAGTTATGACTTGGGTTGCTGATGAAATTACTTTCAAAAGCACAAAAACGTATGAAAATCCCTTTGAGGATGTTGACATTTCTGCCGTATTCACTTTAGGCACGAAGAAAATGACCGTTCCTGGCTTCTGGGACGGTGGTAACACTTGGAAAATTCGTTTTTCATTGCCAAAGGTTGGCGTTTGGAATTATGAAGTTACCTGCACCGATAAGGATAATAAGAGTCTTACGGGCAAGGGCGAGGTTGAATGTGTTAAATATGACGGTGACCTTGAAATCTATAAACGCGGTTTCTTGAAAACCGTACCTAACGTGCATTATTTTATGTATAATGACGGCACACCCTTCTTCTATCTTGGCGATACCCATTGGACTATGCCCAAAGAGGAATTTGATGAACCGGGCGACCACGCAGGCGACCTTGATTGCAAATCACACTTTAAATATATCGTTGATGCAAGAAAAGAGCAGGGCTTTACCGTTTATCAGTCAGAGCCCATTGATGCAAAGTACAACTTAAGCAAAGGTCTTTTTGAAAAGGACGTTGAAGGCTTTAAGGACCTTGACAGACGCTTTAAGTACATTGCAGATGCAGGTTTTGTTCACGCAAACGCACAGCTTTTGTTCCCTAAAGAGCTTTTAAAGAGAGAGCGTTGGAGAGATACTGACTATGTTAAACGTTTAATCAGATATTGGGCAGCAAGATATTCAGCATATCCTTGCCTTTGGACTATGGCTCAGGAAGTTGATAACGATTTCTACTATATTCGCGGTGACCAGAAAGAGTACACAATGGAAACCAACCCCTACAAATATCAGGCTGAACATCTTTATGAAAACGACCCCCACAAACAGCCTTTAACGGCTCATATGGAATATTTCTCCATTAATCCCCCTCCGGGAATGGAGTGCACCTCAATTTCTTCTTCAGCTTTCAGAAAGGTTAAGGGACATACTTGGTACGGTGTACAATGGTCACATAGTATGAACAAACCTCTCGATTTCGTTTTAGGTAAGGATTTGTGGCTTAACGGTCAGGGCAAGGTTGGCATTTTATATGAATCTTCTTACGAATATCTTGCCGTTAAGAACTTTGGCGCCCGTTTAAGAGGTTGGGTTGCATACCTTAATGGTCTTTACGGCTACGGCTACGGCTGTCAGGACATGTGGTATTATAAGAGCACCTATGAGAGCAAGCAAGATACCGACAACGGCAGAGAAATCGTTACCGTTGAAGATAAGAAAATCCATTGGTGCGACCTTATTCATAACGAAACATCAAAGCAGTTGGGTACATATCTTAAAAAGTTTATGGAAGACATCAAGTGGTGGAAGCTTATTCCTCGTTTTGATAACCCCTCCTACTTCCTTCCCGAAGAAAACTGCTGTTATTCAATCGCAACAGATGAGCGCGATACCATCGTAGTTCACTTCTATAACGAAGGCTATGAAACCGGTAAGCTTAACTGGCTTGAGCATACCGAATATACTTACCAGTGGTATAATCCCCGTACAGGTGAATATACTGAAAAACGTTCATTCTGGCCCGATACTTTCCGTATGTATCAGATTGAGCATAAGCCGGATAAGCTTGACTGGGTATTTGTCGCTCGCAAGAAATAAAAAAGTCCGCTAAATTCTTGCAACTGCGCGTTGCATGCGGTATAATCGCTCAGTCACTTACCGTTTTGTAAGCTCCTTCGCGATTAACCTTTGCGCCGCTGATTTGCAAGTTTTATCGAACTTTTTGGTGCGAGGTGAATTTCGGCTTTAATCGCACATTCACCTGATTTTCAAGTTTTTTTGCACCCTTGGTTTTGGAAAAGTTTCACACACTCGCTTGTACTGTGAATTTTCTCGCACTTTTAAGTTCGCGATAAAGCGCACGAGAAATCTTAAAACAAAAGCACCCTGCAAAAAAATGCAGGGTGCGTTCTTTTATCCTTCAAGACATTCTTCAATCCATTGAATCGTGTCTTCGTTGCACCAGTCTTTATATTCGTTAATTAAGATATTAAGGGTTTGGGCGTTAGTTTCCTTTGCTTCAAACATTATAAGGTCGGCTTCACCGCATTTAACGTGCTTTAAAAGACCTAATTCTTCCATACACGCCTGCATACCTTCACCGTTATAGAAAGGCCAAGGACCTACCGTTTCACCGAATTTGCGAAGTTTATCTTTCTGTTTTTCGCGCTTCTTTTCGTCCTTTATAAGTGAAAGGAAGTGGTGCATCATATGGGTTTCGATTAAATGCTTCATCGTGTTATAGCGCATACTTACGCCAATGAAAACTACCTTTGCGTTTAAGTTTTCCATTTTCTGCCAAGGTGAAGTTTCCGAGAAAGGATAGTCACCGAAAGGGCAATGACGGGGCTCGCCCCAGCCGTGCTCAAAAGTTAACTCGTATGCAAGCTTACCGCGTGCCGCAACGGAGTGTGTTGCCTGATTTGAACGGTAAACGTACATCTGTTTTCTGAAAAATTCAGTTAAATAGCCAACGTCAGATGGCTTATCAAGATGCCACGTTTTATAACTGTTATGAAAATCTACAATGCTTAAAGTGGGTACAACTAAAGTGCCTTCCTTACCGATAACGCTCTCAAATGCGCTAATTACCGTTTCTGCTCCGCCTTCAACCTCGCCAAGACTCTTAAAACTTGAGTGGAAAAGACAGATATCGCCTTCCTTTAAGCCTAATTCCTTTAAATTTTCAATAATAGTTTTTTTGGTTAACATCTTTTTTTACCTCACAAACCTAAAAGTTTTTCAGCAT
>JAZROC010000089.1:0-4216 GCA_045648525.1 Clostridia bacterium | reverse complement strand
AATGATGAATTTGAACTTGAGGTATTAGGCGTTGTTTGTGCGCCTGATGAAGCAGGTGTCTTTGAAACGCCTGAATTGTTTTTAGGAGTTGCAGTAGGCTTTGATGCTTCGTTCTTTGCAGCCTGCGCGGCGGTAATTGCTGAAGTTGAGAACAACTTATCGAGAGTTTTTGTGCCGCATACACCGTCCTGCGCAAAGCCTGAAGCTTTCTGGAATTTCTTAACTGCGGCAACTGTTGCTGAACCGTAATAGCCTGTAGGAGTACCTGTGAAATAACCGAGAGTTTTAAGTCTGTTCTGAATATTTACAACGCCAACACCCTCAGATTCTAACTTGAACGTTCCATTAGGCTTTGCCGCAGAGGGCGCATTTGATGAAAGGGAACCGCCTAATTTTACGTATGAGCCTGAAATATAGCCTTCAACCCCTGAAACAGTTCTGATTTTAAACCACTCCGCAGAATCGTCAACAAGAGTAACTACTTCCTTATCGTTGACAGATGCAACGGCATCGTAAGAAGTACCGGGGCCTTTTCTAACGTTAAGGGAACCGTTAACGTTAATTGTGCAGGTTGTGTAACCGCTTCCTTTTTGTATATATTCCTTGCTTGCATAACCTTTTGTGCCGTTTGAAAGCTCAATATAATACCAATTACCGCTCTGACCTAAAACGTTAAAGGTTTTTCCTTTAGAAACCATTGCAACCGTATCATAACCTGTGCTTGGACCTGAGCGAACTTTTAAAGTATCAACGGAAGCGCTTGCTTTCCATGGGTCGAAAAGCTCGCTTAATATTGTTGATGAGCCACCGCTTCTGCCGATAGAAACGTATTGCTTGAAAATGTAGCCTGATTTTCCGTTATAAGAAATTTCAAACCAATCGCCTTTTCCACCGATAATTTTTACCGTTTCGTCATTTTTAACCTGAAATGCGATAGGACCGTCAATTTCAGCCTTTGTTCTTACATTTACCGAATCGGAAACGCCGGTTATTTTGCCTTCAAGACCCTGCACGTCACCGGGTGTAAGATATTTTTTTAAGATAAAACCAAGAGTGCCGTTTTCTGTTTCAATGTGATACCAATCGTCTTGCTCGGAGTAAATATAAACTTTGGAGTCACGGGTTAGAGAGTCAACAACCTCGCTTGATGAATCAGCAGATTCTTTTACGTAAAGCTGAGTTTTTATTGTAACGGTTGCTTCTGCGCAGTTTGAAGCGCGGATAAATGCGATAGTATCGTCATCGGCAATGCCCGTAGCTTCAAGACCCTTGTCCGTCTGAAAAGTTTTTACCGCCTGAGCCGTTGCTTCACCGTAATAACCGGTGCAGTCGTGTGTGAAATATCCGAATTTTTTTAATATGTACTGTATTTCATATACGTCGTAGCTTTCTGTTGCCTTTTCAATAGGCTCGGCTTTAGCTATAGGACTTTTTAGTCCCGGAATAAGCATAATCGTTATTAAAAATATTGCAAATAATTTTTTCATTAACAAACCACTTTCATTTTTTGTAATTTTGTCACTATATGTAACACTTTTGTAATATATTATCATTTTATATAAGGTTTGTCAAGGCATAAATGTCAAATTAACGTAATCTTTATTAAAAAATGTGCTTGCGAAAATATTATATATGTGCTATAATCTTATTCGGTAAATGAAACGGAGGTTTTTTTATATGGCAGCTATTATGCTTATACTTGAAATTTTAATAATCGTTTTATCACTTATTATCATCGTTGCAGTTGCTTTGCAGAAGAGCAAAAGCGAAGGCATTACAGGTGTTACCGCAACAAGCGAAAGTGATAATTATTTCGGCAAAGGTAAAGAGCTTGGCAATGAAGAGAAGCTTGCAAAGATTACAAAGGTTTGTGTAATCGCATTTGTTATTGTTAGTGTTATACTTACAGTTCTTTTCTCAGCACAAGCCGCAAAGAATGCAGAAAGTGCAGCAAGTGCCACAGCTACACCTACTGTAGCAGCAACTGCTACCGCAACTGCAACAGCTGTAACAGAATAATTTTTTGTTATAAAACTAATGCCGTGTTTTTGCAATGCAAGGATACGGCATTTTTTTGTGAATTTATATTTTAAATAAGGCAATAATATGGAAAAGATAGTTAAATTAATTACACAATCAAAAATACCGTTAACCGATAGGGAGGTTACGAAAAAACTTGGCTTCAGGTATGAAGATGCTCCTATGGTTAAGAAAATTCTTGAAAAGTGCGTAAAGGAAGGTAAAATTATAAAAAGGAACGGTAAATATTTATCAAATAACGAATATATTGAAGGTAAAGTGTGCGCCACGTTAAGCGGTGCAGACTTTTTTATGGCAGATAGCCTGCCCGAAGACCTTAAAATAACAAAAAGCCGTGAGTTTGCAGTTATGCATAACGATACGGTACTTGTTAAAAAAATGGGCAGAAGTTGCCGTATTGTGAAAATTATTAAGCGCGGTTATGAAAGAATCGTAGGTACTGTTTATCGCGATGGCACCACTTTATATGTCGTGCCTGACGAAAAAAAGCTTCATTGCCTTTTCGTTTTGCCAAAGGGCAAGCGTCTAGGCTCTGTTGGAGGCGATAAGGTAGTTGCTGAAATTATTTCATATCCTACTGAAAGAGCCGACGGTGTCTGCGAGGTAAAGGAAAATCTCGGCTCATCAGAAGACGATTCTACCGCCATTTTATCGGTATTATATAATTACGGTGTGTCAACATCTTTTCCTGATAAAGTTATAAATGCTCTTGATTTCGTGCCCGAAAGCATAACTGATTCAGATTTATATAACAGACTCGATTTAAGAAAACTTAATACCATAACCATTGACGGTGACGATGCCAAGGATCTTGACGATGCAGTTTCCCTTGAAATTACAGAAAAGGGCGAATATCTTTTAGGTGTTCACATTGCTGACGTTTCACATTACGTTAAAATGGATAGCCCTATAGACGTTGAAGCACGTCAACGGGCAACAAGCGTTTATATCCCAGGCAAAGTGTTTCCCATGCTTCCCAAAAAGCTTTCAAACGGAATTTGTTCGTTAAACGAGGGGGAGGACAGACTTACTCTTTCCTGCTTTATGATAATTTCAAAGCAGGGTAAGGTTATGGAATATTCAATTCAGCCGTCAGTTATAAACAGCAAGCATCGTATGACGTATAATGACGTAACTGAAATTTTGGAAAATCCCAAAAGTGAAAAGCGCAAGCAGTATAAAGATATTTTCGGTATGTTACTTTTAATGAAGAATCTTGCAGTGCTTCTTATGGATAATGCCCAAAAACGCGGAAGCATTGATTTTGACCTTCCTGAAGCAAAGATTATACTTGACGAAAATGATTATCCTGTAGAAATAAAGGAATACGAAACAGGCATTTCAAATAAGATTATTGAGCAGTTTATGCTTATAACCAATCAGACGGTGGCGTCACATATGCAGAAAAAAGGGTTGCCGTCAATTTATCGTGTTCACGAATCACCTGAAGAAAAGAAACTGGAGGCTTTTAAGGAACTTATTGAAGTCTTTGGCTATAAACTTCCCCAAAAACCCAAACCGCAGGATTTCCAAAAAATTCTTTATGAGGTGGAGGGCAAGGCAGAAGAAGCGCTGATTAAAAAAACAATGCTTCGCTCAATGAGCAAGGCAAAATATAAGCCTACCTGCGACGGACATTTCGGTTTAGCATATGAACATTATCTTCATTTTACTTCACCAATCAGAAGATATCCTGATTTAATGGTTCATCGCGCGCTTAATATGACCTTTGAAAATAATAAAAAGGCTCTCTTTGAACTTAAAAACCGCGTGGATAACTGTGCAAACGTTTCAACAACGCAGGAAATTAATGCCGCAATGTGCGAGCGTGACGTTGAAGATATCCGTAAGGCGCAGTATATGGAAAAACGAATAGGCGAGGAGTTTTCAGGCACCGTTTCAGGCGTCACCGCCTACGGTATGTTCGTTGAACTTGCAAATACCGTTGAAGGCTTTATTCCCATCAGCACGATGAAAGGGTATTTTGATTATGACGAAGCCCGTTATCAACTAAAAAGTGACGAAAAATCGTATAGATTGGGTGATGAAGTAAAAATTCGCGTTTTTGCGGTAAATATTCCTGATGGGAAGGTAGAATTTACTCTTTTGACTTGACTTTTTTCTAAAAACAATGTAATATACAACTTGAAAATTAATTGGAGCAGATAATGGATAA
>JAZROC010000088.1:0-2423 GCA_045648525.1 Clostridia bacterium | reverse complement strand
TTCATTTCAATTTCAAGAATAATATCCTTACCCTCGTTCATTTGGACAAAAACATACTGTTTGGGTGTGCCATAGTAGTTTTCGTTATACCCCTGAACGTATTCAAAAAGTTCATTATTCTCAATCATTTTTTCAAATTCTTCTTTTGTTTTGTAAAAATATGTAACACCGTCAACTTCACCTTTTCTGATATCTCTCGTTGTTGCAGATATCGAAAGTTTAAGGTCGTTATTGCGATTTAAAAGTTCACTGCAAACTGTACCTTTACCACAACCTGACGGACCACTGATTATAAGCAAAAGTCCTTTATTCGTCATTTTCAACATCCCCCTGTTCCTTAAGTCTGCTTGATATAGTTTCAGGCAAAACAGCCGAAAGAATTATCTGACCATTTTCCATAAAAACAACTGCGCGGGTTCTTCTGCCGCAGGTAGCATCAATAGTTTTTTCTTTTGATTCCTGAATAGTACGGCGGATAGGTGCAGAATCAGGCGATACAATGGCAATGATTTTTGATGATGAAACCATATTTCCAAAGCCGATATTTATAAGTTTTGTCATAAAAACCTCACTTATTCAATATTCTGAATCTGCTCACGAAGTTTTTCAACCTCGCCCTTTGCAGTAACAACAAGCTTTGCAATGTCTGCATTCACTGATTTTGAACCGATTGTATTAATTTCACGATTAAGTTCCTGAATGAAGAAATCAAGTTTGCGACCAATAGTGTCGTTTGACGTTTCATTCATATACTCAAGCATATTTTTAATATGTGTGTCAAGGCGAACAAGTTCTTCATCAATGGCTATTTTGTCGGCATAAATTGCAATTTCCTGATGCAAACGCTGTTCATCAAGTTTATTGTCGCCTAAAAGGTCATCAAGTCGCTTTTGTAATCTTGAAGCAAAATCTTCAAGATTTCCTTTTGAAAGTTCTTCAATTTTTTTAGAAATATCATAAATATTCTGAAGTTTTTGCTTTAAATCATTTCCGATTTTTTCGCCTTCTACAGAACGTGTTTTATTAAGTGCTTCACTTGCTTTTTCAACTGCTTCAAGTATTAATTTAAGAACTGCCTCATTATCGTCATCGCACTGAGTTATTACAAGAACGTCGGGCATTCTTGCAACGTCAGAAACACGCATATTGTTTTCAAAACCCATTTCACCGATTTCATTAAAAGCTTTTGCATATTGTGAAACCAATGCTCTGTCAACGTTAACGATTTTTGAATCTTCTCGAGTGTTTCTGTAGGTAAGATTTACTTCAATATGTCCTCTTAAAATATACTTACCTATTGCTTTGCGCAATTCGTCTTCTGCAAACATAAGAACGCGAGGCATACGAACATTTATATCAAGATATCTGTGATTAACTGATTTTAATTCAAGTGTAATTTCTCTTCCATCGAAAGCTGTTGTGGCGCTTCCGTAACCTGTCATACTATTCAACGTTAAAAATCCTCCAATGTTGGTATCAGTTTATTTTACCACATTTTCTTTCAAATTTCAAGTATTTTATACATTTATTAAGCTATTGAATTTTTCTTCATTAATAATTTCAATGCCGAGTTTTTGTGCTTTTTCAAGTTTGCTGCCTGCACTTTCTCCCGCAACAAGAATATCCGTTTTTTTGCTCACGGAACTTTGAATTTCGCCACCTAATTTTCGTATAATATCTCCCGCTTCATCACGAGTCATTTTTTCAAGTTTGCCCGTAAGAACGACGCCTTTGCCGCTAAAATAGCTTTCAACCGTGATACCATCATAATTCTGCGGTTTAACACCTGCTTCTAAAAGCTTTGTTATTAACTGACTGGAGTTAATAAAATCAATTATGCTGTCAGCAATAATTTCACCTATATCATCAATCGACAACAGTTCTTCACGTGTAGCACTTAAGAAATTTTCAAGAGTTTTAAATTTTTTTGCAATATCCCTTGCGGTTTTTATTCCAACATTTGAAATACCTATTGCATAAATGAATGAGGAAAGTTCAATATTTTTACTTTTTTCAAGGGCATCAAGCAGATTCAATGCTTTTCTTTCCTGCCAGCCATCGAGAGCAACAAGTTCATCAAAAGAAAGTTTATAAAGCTCTGAAACATCCTGAATATCAAATACTTCAACAAGTTGCGTTGCCGTTTTATCACTTAATGATTCAATATCCATAGCATCACGTGAGGCAAAATGCGCAATACGCGACACAATTTGCGGTTTGCAACTATAGACGTTAGGACAATAAAGAAGCATTCCTTTTTCAATAAGGGGTGTATTGCACGATGGGCAATGTGTTGGTATCTCAATTTCTTTACCTTGCTGACTTTCATCAACAACACCCATAATTTCGGGTATTACGTCATTTGATCGCCTTACCCACACGTCAACGTCAAGCTTTACTTTTTTGCGCTGAATATCCCATTT
>JAZROC010000087.1:0-5811 GCA_045648525.1 Clostridia bacterium | reverse complement strand
GTTGTGCTTAACACACCTGCGCCTATTGATACCTCATGGGCAAAGGATGAAATGGAAGGCATAAAGGTTGATGCAGTTTTGTTTGCAGGCTACGGCGGTATGCAGGGCGGTCTTCCTATTTGTGACGTTATTTTAGGCAGAGTAAATCCTTCGGGTAAATTGGTAACTACCTATGCCAAAAATCTTGATGATTATCCGCCAACAGAAACCTTTATCAATGACAATACCTATCAGAAATATACTGAAGATATCTTCCTTGGCTACCGTTATTTTGAGACCTTTGACAAGGAATATAAAAAGGTAAACTATGAGTTTGGCTTCGGTCTTTCTTATACTGATTTTGAAATTGCATTTTCTGATTTTAAAGCAGAAGGTACAAAAGTGACCTTTAACGCTACCGTTAAAAATACGGGCGAGGTTAGCGGTAAAGAAGTTGTTCAGATTTATCTTTCCGCGCCTCAGGGCAAATTAGGCAAGGCGGCAAAGGTGCTTTGCGCATTCAAGAAAACTGCGCTTCTTAAAAAAGGACAGTCACAGGTGCTTGCCTTTAATATCGATTTAAAGGATTTTGCTTCCTTTGATGATTTAGGCAAAACGGGCAATAAAGCGGCTTACGTTTTAGAAGAAGGCGAATATAAGCTTTTAGGCGGTAATTCAGTAAGAAACGTTGCGGAAATCGGTAGCGCAAATATTGAATTTACGGTAGTTGAACAACTTACAAGCCTTGCGCAAACCAATCTTGATAAACGTCTTCTTGCTGACGGTACTTATGAAGAATTGCCCAAAGCCGAAAAAACCGAGAAAAAAGATTTTGTTGAACTTCCTGACGGTGACGGTAAAGGCGGATATCTGCTTTTTGACGTTGGTCTTGGCAGAATTTCGTTGGATGATTTTGTAAACGGTATGACAAATGCTGAACTTGCAACGTTCTTTATTGCACACAACGGTTCAAAATTTGGCGGCTCGCCTGAAGTTATAACTAAATACGGCTTATATGCGCTTCAACCTATGGATGGTCCTTCAGGTTTAGGCGGCATAGGCACAAGCTTCCCTTGCGAAACAATTATCGCCTGCACGTTTAATACTGACCTTGTTGAAGCCTTTGGCCTTGTAATCGGTAAAGAGGCTTATGACGGAAATATTGATATGTGGCTTGCGCCGGGTATGAACCTTCAACGCACACCTATTGCAGGCAGAAACAGCGAATATTATTCAGAAGACCCCTATATTTCAGGCATAATGGGTATGACTACTGCAAAGGCAGTTCAGTCAATGGGCGTATCCGTTTGCATTAAGCACTTCGTGTTAAATGAAAAAGAGGGAAATAAACTTAAGTGCGATTCAAGGGTTTCAGAAAGAGCGTTAAGAGAAATTTATTTAAAACCCTTTGAAATGTCTGTTAAGGGCGCAAAAGTTAACGGCGTTATGAGTTCATATAACTATGTAAACGGAACTCCCGCATCTGCAAACTGGGATATTCTTACGGGAATCCTCCGCAACGAGTGGGGCTTTAAGGGCTACGTTTCAGGCGACTGGAACAACAATAAAGACCACGTTGACGAAATTAATGCAGGTAATACCGTCCGTGAGCCTGCAAGCTTCTGTGATATCAATGTAGTTTTGAAAGCCATTGAAAAAAATCAGATTTCAAGAGAAACACTTATTAATGGCGCAAAAGATTCCTTGTACGTAATGCTTCGTTCAAGAAAATTCTACGATATGAACCGTCTTTCAATTTGCGGTGAAAATCATAACTTTGACGAGTTTGGCAGATGCACAAAATGTAACTGTCCTGATTTTACAAAGCATACGGAACTTTCTTCAATAGTTGAAAAACTTGTTAACGGTGAACAGTTGCCTGAAGAAGTTAAAACCAAAGGCAACGTGGCAATTCCTGCAATAATAGGCGGTGTTGCGGCAGGTCTAGCAGGCGCAACGGCTGCAGTAATTGTAAAAAGTAAGAGAAAAAAGAATAAGTAATTTAAAAAAGTGGTTGTCGCACTAAAAAAAGTGAGACAACCACTTTGCTTTAAAACTTTTTCTCTTTGTTCTGATAATTTTTTAATGCGCTGCTTAATGATGAAGCGTGTTGAAAGCCTACCGCCTCGGCTGTTTGTTGCAAGGTGTAACCACTGTTCAATAATACTATTGCTTTGTTTATTCTCAAATCCCTTAAAAATTTATAGGGCGTAATATTCATTACTTCGGTAAATTTTTTTATAAAATATTTGGGATGATAACCTGCTTTATTTGCCAGTTGCTCGACGGTTATAGGCTCGCAAAAGTGTTCAAGCATATAAATTATTGATTCTTGCAATGGGTCGAAGGAAAGTGGAGAAGCATTTGTTTTATCAAGAACGTATTCAAAAAGAGCAGTAAAAACAAGCTCTGTAGTTTTTAAATCATTAAGCAACGGCTTGTGTTTTACGAGCTTTTTCAATAAAAGAATAAAACTCTGAATAATCTCATCATCTTCTGCGTTTAATTCTAAAATTTTGCCGTCGCTCAATAAAGGCATACAAATAAAATCAAAATAAAGGTGATCAAATCTGTCGTTTTCGTCTTGCTTAAGAGTGTAAGCAGAGTTTTTGGGCAAAAAATATATATGACCTTTTTTGAATTTGTGAGTGCCGTCTATATCAATATAGGAAGCGTTTCCACCGTTAACGTAATAAATGCGACTGAAATAATTGTAAGATGACGTTCGCCATTTCCAATTTACAGGCGCAAGGGAATCGTCAAAGTACAAAAGTTTAAGATAATCTATTTTCATAAAAATACCTCGATAATATTGTAATACGTTAATAAAATTCTAAATACTATGATTTTTTCTGTATTTTGAGGGAGAAGTGCCCACCGTTTTTTTAAATATTTTTGAAAAATAGTTATAATCGGGTATTCCGCAATTTATGGCAATTTCGTTTACGGGAAGCTTTGTGCTTTTTAAAAGCTCAAGAGCTTTTTTTATTTTTCTTGCTTTAATATATTCGTGGGGCGTAGTATTGAAATGCGTCCTGAATATTGAATAAAGTTCGTTTCTTGAAACGCTGAAGGTTTTTAAAAGGTCATCAATATCGCAGGTAAGATGATTGTTTATATACTCGTTAAGCTTATATTCTATACTGTTTTTCTGCGCCATTATGTCTTTTAAATACTGGTATCCTGTGCAAGCATCAAGAATATTTATCGCCGCCGTTATTTTTTTAACGGGAAATTTTGGAAGTTTATTATATTCCTCTGCAAACTTTGAATTTATGGGCGGATTTTCCGAAGGCACCTGACCTAACCCAATATACCCGATAATTTCATCGTTGATTATGATGGGGGATATACATTCCAAAAGCCCTGCGTGGCAAGTGTAGGTGTATTGCTTTCGTGTTTTTCTGCATTGGGCAAAGGCTTTTTTATCGCATTCGATACATTTTTTTTCCATAATACTGTTATTTCGTATCAGCTTGCAAAAGTCTGAATATTTTTCGGGATAATAAGCTATTTCATTTTCGTTTTTGTCGTAAATGCAGATTTTTATACCCGTAAGCAAGTAAAAATCTCTTAAAAGCTCCAACGTTTTTTGTGAATTATTTTCCATAAATTATGACCTTTCGGTACGAAATTACCATATTTTTAAACATATTGTACTATACTTTTTTTTGAAAGTCAAATAAAATGAGAATGAGGTGAGTTTATAAATGAATTTTTTAAGCATAGATATAGGCACAACCGGATGTAAATGTCAACTTTTCGACGAAAAAGGCGAAATTCTGAAATATGTTTTTAAGGAATATGACCTTAAAAAACTTGATGGCGAAACCTACGTTGATGTTGAAAAGATTGTTGAAAATTTAAAAGCGCTTATAAAGGAAGTTACAAATGAGTTTTTGGTAAATTCCATTGCAATTTCCACTATAGGCGAATCCTTTGTGTTGCTCGATGAAAAGGATAATATTCTTTTCCTGCCAATGCTTTATACCGATCCCCGCGGTGAAAAAGAGGCAAAGGAGTTTAAAAAACTTGTGGGAAGCGAAAGAATATTTGAAATTTCAGGCACGATGCCACAAAGTCTGTTTTCAATTTATAAACTGTTGTGGATAAAAAATAATACTGACGTCTTTGAAAAAGCGAAAAAGATAATGCTTATGTGCGATTATCTTGGCTATATTTTGACGGGAAAAGCGGTTATTGATTATTCTCTTGCATCGCGTACAGGTGTTTTTGACGTTGAAAAAAAGGTGTTTTCCAAAGAATTGCTAAAAAAAGCAGATATCAGTCCTGAAATGTTTTCAACACCTGCCCTCGCAGGTACTGTTGTTGGTGAACTTCTTCCTGAAATTAAAAAGGAACTTAACATCAGTAACGATTGTAAACTCGTTTTAGGTAGCCACGATCAGATATGTACATCCTTAGGCGCAGGCGTTTTGTCTAAAGGCGATGCAGTTGACGGTTTAGGCACCGTTGAATGTATTACCACTCTTTTTGATACTAAAACGTCTGACGTTAAAATGGGCGAAATGGGATATCCTTTAGTGCCTTATGCTATTGACGGTATGTACTGCACCTATATGTTAAATTATTCCTGCGGTTCGCTTGTTAATTGGATAAGAAAAACCATTATGCATAACTATAAGGGCGAGGAAGAAAATTTCTTCAGCTATATAGAAAAAGATATGAAAAAAGACCCTACCGGCATTTTGCTTTTGCCGTATTTTGGCGGTGCGTCAACCCCGTATCAAAATATTAATGCAAAAGGCGCAATCGTAGGACTTCGTACGGAAAATTCAGATAGTGACTTATATAAAAGCGCTTTTGAGGGGACGGCAATGGAAATGCGCGTTAATCAGGATGCGGTTAAACCCTTCGGTATTGAAATTAAAGAACTTACCGCAACGGGCGGTGGCGCAAACTCTGAAAAATGGTTGCAGATAAAATCGGATATACAGAACGTACCGATAAAATCCCTGCGTTCAGGCGAGGGTGGACTTTGCGGTTGCGCAATGCTTCAGGCAGTTGCCCTTAACGTATGCAAGGACTTGTTTGAGGCACGTGATATTTTCGTTCAGTATAAAAATAGTTTTGTACCTGAAAATCACGGTGCATATGAAGAACAATATGAAAAATATAAGAAATTGTATTTTGTGGTTAAAGAATTATTTTAAAAAATAAAGGAGTAAAAAATTATGAAATTTGCATTGTTTTTTGGAAACCGAGGATTTATGCCTGCTGAGTTAATTGCGGGTGCAAGGGAAGATATGATTAAGGCTGTAACTGATGCGGGACACGAAGCACTCGTTATGGATGCTTCACTTACCCGCTACGGTGCAGTTGAAACAAGAGATGAAGGTAAACTTTATCACGATTGGCTTGAATCACACAAGGGTGAATATGATGGTGTTATTCTTTGTATGCCCATATTTATTGATGAAAATGGTGCTATTGCCGCACTTCAGGATGCAGGAGTGCCCATTTTAATGCAGGCATATCCCGACGAAATCGGCAAAATGGATTTTAAACATCGTCGTGATGCTTTCTGCGGTAAATTTTCAGTAACTGACGTTTTCTATCAGTACAAAATTCCATTTACCGTTATGAAACCCCACGTTGTTCATCCCTTAAGCGATGCCTTTAAGAAGAATCTTGAAGATTTTGCCGCTATCTGCCGTGTTGTTAAAGGTATGAAACGCTTCAATTTAGGTTGTATCGGCGCAAGAACGACTGCATTTAAAACAGTCCGCTTTGACGAAGTAACACTTCAGCGTTACGGCATCAACGTTGAAAGCTTTGACCTTTCCGAACTTATCTTTAAAGTTAACAATA
>JAZROC010000086.1:0-3172 GCA_045648525.1 Clostridia bacterium | reverse complement strand
GGAGCAACACCAAAGAAGCCGTTTTCGGGGTTGATAGCCCAAAGTCTTCCATCAGGACCCTGACGAAGCCAAGCGATATCATCGCCTACGCACCATACTTTATAGCCTTCCTTCTTGTAAAGCTCTGGGGGAATAAGCATAGCAAGGTTTGTTTTACCGCAAGCGGAGGGGAATGCAGCAGCAATGTACTTAACTTCGCCCTTGGGATTTTCAATACCTAAAATAAGCATATGTTCAGCCATCCAGCCTTCTTTGTTAGCAAGGTAGGAAGCAATACGAAGAGCAAAGCACTTTTTGCCTAAAAGAACGTTTCCGCCATAACCGGAGTTAATTGACCAGATAGCGTTATCTTCAGGGAAGTGGCAGATATATCTGTCCTCTTCTAAAAGCTGAGCCTTTGAGTGAAGACCCTTAACGAAGTCGCCATCACCAAGCTGGTCAAGAACTGCCTTGCCCATACGTGTCATAATAGCCATTGAAACAACAACGTAAATGGAGTCGGTAAGCTCGATACCGATTTTTGAGAATTCAGAACCAACGGGACCCATTGAATAGGGGATAACGTACATTGTTCTGCCCTTCATAGCACCGTCGAAAAGGCTACCTAATTTTGCATAAGCTTCAGAAGGAGCCATCCAGTTATTTGTGGGGCCTGCGCCGTCTTCTGTTGAGGTGCAGATAAAGGTACGCTGTTCAACTCTGGCTACGTCGTTAAGTGCTGAACGGTGAAGATAGCATCCGGGAAGCTTTTCCTCGTTAAGCTTAATAAGTTCGCCAGTAGCCATTGCTTCTTTACGAAGCATCTCAAGCTGCTCTTCACTGCCGTCAATCCACATAATGTTTTCGGGCTTTGTAAGTGCAGCCATTTCATCAACCCAATTTAAAAGTTTGATGTTCTTTGTCATTGTTAATGACCTCCTTAAATTATTAGAAATGTGGCAGGTGAGATAAATCCAAACTCCGCCAATTTAATTTTCCATAATAAATTATAGCCTAAATACAAATATTTGGCAACAATAATTTGCATATATTTTGAAGGATGGAAATAAAATTTATTCAAAATTCATATGTTTATAACTAAAAAAGCTTGAATTTTGCAATTTTGCCTTCAATTTAATAGGTTTTGAAATTAATATAATCAAAATAAAAACTATTGACATTGGCTTTTAATAGTGGTATAATTTTTGCAATCGGTTGCATAGGAGGAAATATGGATAAAAAAATAACGATTTATTCTATTGCAGAGGAGCTTGGATATACACCGTCAATGGTTAGCAGAGCTTTATCTGAAAATGGAAAAGTAAGTGAAGAAAAACGTCAGAAAGTACTTGAACTTGCAAAAAAATATAATTTTTCACCTAACAAATTTGCTTCTCGTATGAGTCAGAAAGCAATCAGAATAGGCTGCATTATTGTGTCAAAATCCAAACGCATTGAAGAGGAAATGCTTAAAGGATTTAAAAATGCTTTTGCTGATTTGTGTGATTATAAAATTGAATATGACGTAACTTCTGTTTGTGCGTTGAATAATCCTCAATCTATGCAGGAAGTAGAAAAAGCATTAGATAAATACAGGGGATATGATGGTGTAATTGCATCGGGATTTAGTGAAAACTGCTATACTTCCATTATAAAAAAATATAATATTGAAAATCTTGTTTTTCTGCAAAACGTAAATGAGGAAGTTGATTACCTTTTTGCATCAAAACATAATGAACGTCTTGCCGCACAATGCGTGGCTGACTTTCTTTTAAGTATAACAAAAAACAATAATAAGAATATTTTTCTATTTACGGGAAACCAAAAAAGTTCGTTGCATCTTAATGCCAAAAATGCATTTTTGGAAAAATGTAATGAATACAATTTATCCGTTGCAGGCACTTTTGATATGCTCGATGATGAACTTGTTTTAAATGAAAACGTTAAAAAACTTATCACAGATGATATAGGCATTGTCTATATCACAAGCGGTAACTCTTTATCACTTTGCGAATTTATAAAAAATCAGCGCAAAGATATTATCCTTGTTTCTACTGACGCTTATGAGGAATTAAACGCATATCTTAAAGATGGTACAGTTGCGCTTACCATTGACCAGAATATTTCAGGTCAGGCATATAAGTCTTTTTATGAACTTGCAATGTACATTATAAAGGGGAAAAAGCCTGATAAAATTTGTTACACCGATTTTAAACTTACCACAAGAAGTATGCTTGAGGAAACAATATGAATTATGTTTTGTTAGCAACTTCAATATTTGCGGCAGTTGTTTTCGGCACGTGTGCAGGTTACGTAGGTAAAAATCTTATTAACTCGCGGGCTGATACACACGCATTTAATGCTATTCAATATTTTTTAGCTTCAGAAAAAGCGAAAACGGCAAAGTCAATACAAAATGGATAGTTTTACTTGTGTGTACATTTCTTCTTATCGGTAGTATAGGTGTTCTTCAAAGAGTTTTTCGTGAACAAACTTTTGGCAATCAGACAGCACCCTTCCTTGCAAGTGCATTTTTAGTTGCTTGTATTTATTCAGGGATAATGTCAAAAGGAACGTGCTTTATAAAAATAAAGGATAAACGATTCTTGATAGTCAGCATGTTAAGTGGTATATGCGTTTACATTACAAATCACGCAAACCTTTATCTTTCAGGTGTTTTGCCGAATCCCGTATTTATTCCTCTTGTAAATGGGGCACCTCTTGTTTTGAACTCGATAGTAGCTATTTTGTTTTTTAAAGAAAAAATCACATTGTCACAACTTATAGGACTTATAGGTTCAACGGCATCACTTGTTTGTATTTGCTTATTTTAAAAAAGGAGTTAATATATGAATTTTAAATTTAATTACGGTAAAAAAGAAATAACGAGAGAAAATTTTTCAAACAATCAGTATAAAGACGGAAATCTTTTAGTAACTCTTGAAGAAAAAATTTACGATGAATTTTCGGCAAAGGAAACGCTTTTATGGTTTGAAAATATCGGTGAAGAGGATACTGAAATAATTTCTAATATTAAAGACTGTTATAATGTTTTTAAACTGGCAAATGTTGAAAGTACCCCGACTGCATATATTCCCTCAAAAACGTCAAGAAGCGTTATTACAATGAACGGTATGGTTGACGGATATGCCTATACCGAAAACGATACTTTAAGCGCAACAGAATTTTCGCT
>JAZROC010000085.1:0-3051 GCA_045648525.1 Clostridia bacterium | reverse complement strand
CATATGCTGAGCAAAAACGAGAATGCGCTCAGTATTGTCAGCAAGGAGCTTGATATCGGTATATTGAGGTGTAACGATAACGTCAACATCGTACTTCATCGCAACTTTATCAATAACCTGCGCAAGCTTAAGCATTTTTTCGCCATAAAGATAGGCTTTAGGACCAACCTCAAAGAAAGGAGGTTTAATATTAAGACCCTTATACATAGTAAAAATTCTCCTTATAATATTATTTACATATATGATACAACAACATATTTTAATTGTCAATAAATTTTCTTTCTGTATTTCGTTTTTTTAAAAATCGAAAGTAAATCGAAAGTATTTTTCCTTAAATAATTGACAAACGAAAGTTATAATGTTATACTTTGTTTTAATGGAGGTTATGTTATGACTGCTGATGAAAGAAAAAAACAAATTTCTGAAATGATACAGGCAACAGGAAAGGTTAAAGTTACAGAATTAAGTTCAATTTTTAACGTTTCTGAAGTTACAATCCGAACCGACCTTGCCGAAATGGAAAGTCAAGGTCTTTTATCGCGCATACACGGTGGCGCAATATATTCATACAAGCCGTATTACAGTATGAATCTTAACCAGCGCCTTGAAACCAACCAATATGAAAAAGTTGAAATAGCTGAAAAAATTTCAAAGCTGATAAATCCAAACGATACTATTATGTTAAATTCAGGGACCACTACCCTATTAACTTTCAGAAAATTCCCTGCTGAATATAACCTTAATATAGTTACAAATTCAATTTCAATAGCGTTGGAAGCATCAAGCAACCCAAATTATAACGTCGTACTTGTAGGTGGTTCAGTAAACACAAAATATCAATTTACTTATGGCACAGATGCAATAATGCAATTAAAAAAATACCGTGCTGATAAGTTAATTCTTTCAGTTGACGGCATTGATATCGAGAACGGTTTCACAACTTATTACGATAAAGAAGCGGATATTGACCGAATTATGCTTGAACGCTCAAGAACCTGCATTATTGCTGCCGATAGCTCAAAATTCAATCATAGTGCTTTCGTAAATATTTCTGAAATTTCTGTTGCCGATACAATAGTAACAAATGCACGTTGCAATAAATTGTATCTTAACCAATTAAAAGAACTTGGAATTGACGTTATAGTATAAAAAAAGTCAGGATAAACCTGACTTTTTTATATTTCAAGAAGCTTTTTAGCGTTTTTAAAAAATATTTTTTCTTTATCTTCTTCAGAAATTTCAAGACTGTTTATAAGTCTTAATTCCATTTGTGCATTGTGCCACGGTGCATCTGTACCAAATAATATTTTATCTGCGCCGTGTTTATCAAAAATTTCTTGAGTATAATATTTTGGCATCATCGAATAGCCAAAGGAAGTGTCAAAATAGACATCTTTTCCGCAAAGATATTTTAAAACGTCTTCATAGCAAGCAACTCCGCCCCAATGCGCCGCAATAACCGGTGCAGAAAACCACAAAAGTGCTTTTGATAATTTTTGGGGAGTATTTCCGTAAGGTGGACCGAATCCATAATCTTTACCTGAATGAAACACCGTTATAATCCCTAAATCTGAAATCTTTTTATAAATAGGTTTCATTTTAGGGTCATCAACTTCAAACCCCTGATAATCAGGATGAAGTTTTACACCTTTTAACCCCATTTCTTTTATACGTTCAAGTTCATCAAATACATCAGGACTTTCGTGATGAATTGAACCGAAGGAAACTATATTGTCGCCATTAATTGATGCCGCAAAATCATTTACGTTCTTTTGCTGATGTGGATTTGTTACAATATTTAACACCACTGATATATCAATATCCGAATCTTTCATCAACTTTTTTAAGCCCGATAAAGTACCATCTGTATACGGTTCAAGTCCACCTGAGGCGTACGATAACTTTTCAATAGCTTTTGATGCGATTTTTTCAGGAAAACAATGTGTATGAAAATCAATAAGCATAAACAATTTCCTCTTAATTTAATATTTTTTCATTTGCCTTATAAAGAAAAATACAGCAAGAGCAAAAATAAATACTGTATAACCACTAACCCACAAAATATGAACAAGAATATTATCAAAAGTTCCTGATATGATTACTTGTTCTATTTTTACCGCGTGATAAAAAGGCAACATATGTGCAATTTTTTCAAAAAATCCGCCAACTAAAGATAAGTCGAACCAAATACCTGAAAGCCACGCACATAAATTTGTAAGAAGCGCACCGCAAATTCCACCAACTTGTTTATCACTTAAAACGCTTCCACACAATAAACCTATTGAAATAAACAATAGCGAAATCGGAATTATAATAAGTATAGCATACAATACGTTTATCGTTATTTTCAAACCAAGAAAAAATGCCGCAACGTAACAGACGATAGTCTGTATTACAGCAATCGGTAAAACGGGAAGAATATATCCAATAAAAAAATCAAAAGCCGTAAGCGGAGTCGTATATAAACGTTGCAAAAAAGAGCTACATCTGTCCTTTGAAATAATCATTGCTGTAAATAAAGATATAAAGGATAACCCAAAAATCGTTATGCCTGGTGCAAGATTTGATATTTCAAACAAGCTTACAGGAATATTCATTTGAATTGCGCTTAAAAGTAAAAGCAATACAACAGGAAATCCTAATCCGAATAAAACTGTCAAAGGGTCACGTATTATTTCCTTAAAATTTCTTAATGCAAAAAATTTCATTTACCGTTCCCCCTTTACAATTTTAATAAATGCATCTTCAAAACTATCCGTTTCTGCCAATTCTTTTACTTCTTCTTGCGTTCCGTAAGCCAAAAGTTTTCCTTCCTTCATAATTGCAATTCTATCAGAAAGTTTTTCGGCTTCTTCCATATAGTGCGTTGTTAAAAATATAGTCATTTCGCCTTTCAACGATTTAATTAGCTGCCACAATTCAGCACGTGCAATAACGTCAAGTCCAACAGTTGGCTCATCTAAAAAAAGGACTTCCGGCTGACTTATAAGTGCCATTGCAATACTTAATCTGCGTTTATATCCGCCCGAAAGTTTTGACGTTTTTTTATTA
>JAZROC010000084.1:0-6956 GCA_045648525.1 Clostridia bacterium | reverse complement strand
TAATACGTTTACGTTTAATGGCTTCATCCATTCATCACTTGTAGTATCAACAAACTTTTTAAAATGACGCCAGAGACCTGCATTATTTACAAGAATATCAATTTTGCCGTAAGTTTTAATTATATCGGCAACAACCTCTTTTACACGTGCCTCATCACTTACGTCGCAAATATAAGATGATACTTTTACGCCCATAGCAGAAATTTCGTTTTTTACAAGTTCAAGTTTTTCACCGTCAATATCGGCAATGCATACGTTTGCGCCTTCCTTTGCAAATTCCAATGCCGTTGCCTTTCCAAGACCGATAGATGCACCTGTAATAATTACAGTTTTATTTAAAAATTCCACAAAAACACCTCCCGCATTATGTTAATAGTATAACATCTTGCCAAATTTTCTTCAATATGCTATACTATAAAAAAAGTAACTATTCTGCAATAAAGGGGTTATTTATCATTGAAAAACGGGATTTTTGTGTCAGAACTCTCTTTTTCAACGCACACTTTCAATAATTATCATTTCTGCCGAGGTAATAACAACAAACGCAAGACACGCATCGGCATTATATTAAAAGGTTCGGGGTCTTACCTGTACTTAAATAAAAAACTGAACGTAAATGAGGGCGACGTTGTATTTATTCCCGAAAACATTTTTTGCTATTCGGAATGGCGTGGCAAGCCTGAAATCGAAGTTATTTATATAAGCTGTTTTATTCATTACGAAGGTCTGCGCTACGAACCACAGACTTTAGTTTGCGATAATGAAATAAAAAGTGATTTGTTAAAAATCAGTTCTCTGTTGTCCTCTGATTATATGGCAGAATTGGAAGCATACTCGATTTTTTATAAAATACTGCAGAAAATTCTGCCGCAGATGAAGCAATCAAACATCGCTTTTGATAAGACGTTGCAACTTGCAGTTGAATATATATCTGAAAACTGGGATAAGGATTTTACTATAAACGATTTGGCAAAAAAATGTTTTATAAGCGAATCGTCATTATACCACACCTTTCAAAAGGAAATGGGTCAGACGCCTATCAGTTTTCTTAATTCCATAAGAATCAATAAGGCAATAGAATTTTTGGAAACTACAAACTATTCAATTTCCACAATAAGCGGCCTTGTAGGCTTTAATTCAGAAAACCATTTTAGGAAAGTCTTTTCTTCCCTTACCGGCACAACTCCATTAAAATTTAAAAAAGGTATATGAAAAACGGCTCTTTTCAGAGCCGTTTGATTATTTTATAAAATCTTTTAATTTTTCGCTGTCAAGCTCGTTAAAACTCTTTAATACGGGATAAAGTTTTTTGGCAATAATTTTCACACCGCCTGACAGATTACTTTCGATATTAAGTGGCATAAGAGGCTCGTGAAGCGACATTCTTAATAAGAACCAACCGTCACCGTTCTCTGCGTTAAAGGAAACGCGGATACCTTCATAATTATCAGGTGCAACGTCCCAGCCGTCTGCCTTTTCGGCATAATCATTTACCGCTTTGATTACCTTTTCGCCAAATGGTTTAAAATCATCAAGAGCGATGTTCATTCTGAATTCTTTGCTTTCAACGGGTTCTTCAAGGCCTAATAAAAGGTCCTCAAGTTTTTTGCCCTGCTTTTTAAGTTGTGCCATTTTAATAATTAATTTTGTAACAAGGTATGCGCCGTCATCAAGGAAATAGTTTTCCTTTAATGCCGCATGACCGCTTGTTTCAATGGCTAAAGGACAATACTGCCCCTCTTTATTAAGACGAATGGCTTCATTAATAACGTTTTTATAGCCACGCTTGAAACGATGATGCATACCACCGTGATTTTCGATAAACTTTTTTAAACCACTGGAGGTAATTGAATCGGTTACAATAACGGCAGGAGTTCTTTCTTCCAATAAAATTGCCGAAATAAGCGCAATTAAGCGGTTACGGTTAATTTCTTTACCAAGAGAGTCAACTGCGCCTGCGCGGTCAACGTCAGTATCGAAAATGATGCCGAAATCAGCCTTTGCATTAATTACTGCGCGGGTTACAAATTCCATTGCTTCTTCATTTTCGGGATTGGGTATGTGGTTGGGGAAATATCCGTCAGGCTCTAAAAACTGACTGCCTGAAGTATCTGCACCCAAAGGTTTAAGAACCTTTTCAACGTAGAAACCGCCTGCACCGTTACCTGCATCAACAACGATTTTGAAGCCTTTTAAGGGTTCGTTAAAATCAATTTCGGAATTAACTGCATTGCGCACCTTGTTAACCAAAATATCGGCATATGCGCTTAAAAAGTCGTATTCTGTCACCGTACCTTCTTTTAAAGGAAGCTTGTTGCCGTTTTGCGCATTTAGAAGAATTTCTTCAATATCGCAACTTTCGCAACCGCCTGCTTTTGTAAAGAACTTAAGACCGTTGCGGTCATAAGGCAAGTGGCTTGCGGTAATTTGAATTGAGCCGTCACAATCAAGTTCGGGCACAATATTTGTCATAAACATTGCAGGGGTTGAAATAAGACCACAATCAAAAACGCAAAAACCTGCGTTTTTAAGTTCAGTGATTACAGTATTCTTGATTCTTTGGGCAGAAATTCTTGAATCGTGTCCAACTGCAACTTTAATATCGTCTTTGTTGACCTTTTCTTTCAGCCAGTAAGCAAAGCCTGATGCAATAGCACTTACCTTTTCATCTGTAAGATTAATTTTGCCGTTTTCACTTTCAACAGCGATACCTCTGATATCAGAGCCGTTTTTTAAATTTTTCCATTCTTTTTCTAACATAACTTATCCACCATTTGAAAAAAACTCTGTGTTAATTATATGGTAATTTGAAGCTTTTGTCAATAAAAAGGTTGTTTTTATTTTGTTGTGTTTTTTTGCTTTTTATGTTAAAATGTAAAAAGTTTATATAAAGGAGTTTTTTATGAATAAAATCAGACAAAACCTGTTCCCTGTTCTTGCAGCAATAATCTGGGGACTTGCCTTTTCTGCGCAGGCTGATTGCGCGGCAAAAGGTATGGAGCCTTTTACCTTTAATATGTCACGCGCGTTGATAGCAACGATCGTATTATTTTTCGTTGCACTTATTTTTGCCAAAGGTTTCAGAAATCTTTTTAACCAGTTAAAAGAAAAAGATTATTTGAAAAATCTTGTGCTTGGCGGTCTTTGTTGCGGTGGCGCACTTTTCCTTGCATCAAACTTACAGCAAGCGGCATTTTCAACGGATACCGAAAGCGGCAAGGTTGGCTTTATAACTGTTTTTTACCTTATGCTTGTGCCCATATTCGGCTTATTCATAAAGAAAAAGGCAACGCTTAACGTTTGGATCAGCGTTCTGATTGCAATGGTTGGTATGTATTTTCTTTGTGTTGAAGGCGGAACAACTTTTAACGTTAACATTCACGATTTTTATGCGTTCTTATGCGCTATTATGTTTGCAATACAAATTTTGTTTATCGACCATTTTGTCAACAAGGTTAACGGAATACACCTTTCATTTATGCAGTTCTTTTTCGTTACCGTATTTTCCTTTATAGGTATGCTTATTTTTGAAGCACCTACACTTATTTCATTTAAAGAATGTTTTTGGCAAATCGCCTACGTTGGCGTATTTTCTTCAGGTGTTGCATACACGTTGCAGATTCTTGCCCAGAAAGGTTCAAACCCCACAGTTGTTTCAATTTTATTGAGTCTTGAATCAGTTTTTGCCGTTATATTCGGCGCGTTACTTTTAAATGAAGTTATGTCTGCACGTGAATATATTGGTTGCGGAATTATGTTTCTTGCAGTAATTCTTGCACAGATTCCTTTTAAAAAAAGAGGTTGCATCAATGAAAAATAAAGTTGTTATATTTTTAATAGTACTCTCTGTTATTTTATTGCTATGCACCCTTTTACATTGGCTGTTCTTTATTTCTGCCGTGTTTATGTTTGCTTCGGCAATGCTTTTAAGAAGATAAAAAAAGAACCGTGCTTTTTGCGTGATGTCCTTAACGGAGTTTACGCAAACCGAGTAGGATGAAGCAAAACCAGCAGTATTGTTGAGATAACAATATTGCTGGTTTTTGCATTTTAACATATGAGATAGATTCCATGTGCCAAACTTAGGTGCATGGATTTTTATTTTTTGACTTTTCGCTGGATATATTGAAAAAGTTGTGGTATTGTGTGTGCTTGCCAAAGGAGGCAGGTACAGTGAGTAGCGAAAAAATCAAGGAAATTGGAAGGCGGATACGGCGCATCCGAAAAGTCAATAAAATAACGCAAGAGCAGTTGGCGGAAATGATAGATGTATCTGTTCCATATATCAGCAAGATCGAAAATGGAAAAACGACCGCAAGCGCCGATATAATAGTAAGGCTAACGCAGGCGTTACATACTTCTGCGGATGCTATTCTATGTTTGGAAAAAGAGGATAGCAATACAAATTATGCTGATATTTTTTCAAGACTGATAAAACAGTGTACTGAGGAAGAAGCAAATCAAATACTTGAAATACTAAGGATTATAATAAAAATCATAGAAAATAAATATGACTAAACTTAAAGCATCGGTTATGGGGATAGTCGATGCTTTATTCATTCTTACAGAAAGAAAAAATAAAATTATAAAAAGGTAGGTGTAAATTAAAATGTAAATCTCAAAATGCTCTGAAAAATTGAATATGCCCAAACTCCGTTTTTTGTGTCAAAGGTTTAAGTTAATCGCTTTGACGCAAACTAATAGTAAAATATAGGTGAAGAAACGGAGGTTTTGGTATGAAGAAAAGAATTATTACCAATCAAGTGCTTTCCTCGTTTGAGAAATTTCTAATTGAAAACGAAAAGGCACAAGCAACTCGTGACAAATATATGCGGGATCTTCGCTGCTTTGCGGAGTATGTCGCAGAAAGACCTTTGGATAAGCCGCTGATTTTGGAATATAAGGCATCCTTGGAACGATCCTACGCAATACGAAGCGCCAACTCCATGCTGGCGGCTCTTAACGCTTTCCTGCGATTTGTCGGCTGGCACGATCTATGTGTAAAGCAATTTAAGGTGCAAAAGGAAGCCTACTGCTCAGAAGAAAAGGAACTCACCAAAGCGGAATACACAGCTCTCGTCCGAGCAGCCGAGCAAAAGAAAAACGAACGTCTGTCTCTTGTGGTGCAGACGATCTGCGGGACAGGCATTCGTGTCAGTGAACTGCAATGTATAACGGTGGAAGCTGTCAGGCGAGGTGAGGCAGTGGTCTCCTGCAAAGGCAAGACAAGAAAAATATTCATTGTCAAGGCTTTGCAAAAGAAGCTGCTTCGGTATGCGGTGGAGCAAGGTATTACTACCGGCATATTGTTTGTAACCAAGAACGGCAAACCGCTTGACCGTAGTAATATTTGGCGACAAATGAAGGATCTGTGCGAAGAGGCCGGCGTTTCGCCGCAAAAGGTGTTCCCGCACAATCTCAGACATCTGTTTGCACGAACCTTTTACGGCATCGAAAAGGATATCGCAAAGCTGGCGGATATTCTCGGTCACTCCAATATCAACACAACTCGCATTTATATTATCACCACCGGTGCAGAGCATCAGCGCTGTATGGAGAATATGCGACTAATCATATAAAAAATAAAACCGCCACACAGAGCAGCGGTTGAATATCACATAATGGGTATTATGTTACGCCCGTTCAGTAAAAGACCGATGTTGCTGAACACCGGCAATCACATAATGGGTATTATGTTGTACGAATAGCCGAACAAGCATACTTCGTTACTTTATTAGTACGAAGAATTATAGCACAGTTTGGTAGAAAAAGCAAGTGATTTTCGATAAAAAATGAGATTTACATAATTATAACGGATTTTGGGCATGACAAACAAGACCTTTTGTTCAATTTTTTCAAAAGGTCTTCTTTGTTATGCCTTTATTTTGTTGTAGCAGAGCTTTTCGCTTGTGCAAAAACCGATTTTTCATTGTTTTATACAACATAATACCCATTATGTTGCACCGTCGTCACTTGGCAGGCAGGGCTAAAGCCCACGAATAATAGTGCTTTTCACCGTTTGTCCGTCCGTTTTATTTCTGTCTGTTACCCCATGCGCAAACGTTCAACGTTTGCATTATTTTGCTGGAATGTGTAGTAAACATTTATGCGGCAGGAAGGAGATTGACAAGAATGAAACAGGATGAAATCCGTCTGAAGCTTATTGACGGTACGATCCATGTCATTGCCAGAGAAGGGCTTGATGGAGCCTCAACAAAGCAGATCGGACTTGCAACATCTATTAACGAAGCATATATCTATCGTTGTTTCGAAGACAAGGAGGATATGTTTGCAAAAACATTTGCATCACTCGATGATGAACTGGTAGCCAAGGCGATGCAGCACGTCCCTGTAATGTATATGCAGGAAATGGAGTATGAGATGCGGTGCTGGGTTTTCTTTACCTCAGTTTGGAAATTCTTGCTCGGTAATCGTGATAAGTGTCTCACTTTTATTCGCTACTACTATTCTCCCTATTTTCAAAAGTATTCAGCTGAAACTCATAAGAAGAGATATGTGCCGCTTGTAGATAAGTTTAAGGACGCCTTTCGCGATGATGCAAATGTTTGGATGATACTGAACCATATCCTGACGACTATGCTTGACTTTGCTGTTAAAGTTTTTGACGGCGCCGTAGCAGATAATGATGATACAGCAGAGCATGTGTTCCGACTAATCTATTTTTCGATACAACAGTATTTTAAGAAGAAGGAGTGTTAAGTGCCAATGCAAAAAGTATTTAACATAATTAAAACCCCACTGGTATGGCTGATTGTTCTGCTTGCCGTGTCTATGATGATCTTTACGGTCATCTCTGTAACAACATTTAATAGAAATGACCGCAGTCTTTTTGGATTTAAGATGTACATAGTTAATTCGGACTCTATGGCAGCCACAGACTTTAATGCCGGCGCGTTGATTCTCGTAAAAGAGGTTGATCCCTCTACTTTGAAAGA
>JAZROC010000083.1:0-9858 GCA_045648525.1 Clostridia bacterium | reverse complement strand
ATCGCTGTCTTGACACAGCGATTTTTTTGTTATATAATAACCGTGTACGAACACGATAACATTTTGAAGGTGATTATATGGGAATTTCAACAAAAAAGATTGCAGAAATATGCGGTGTTTCGCAAGGCACGGTTGATAGGGCTTTAAATAACCGCAAAGGGATAAGTGAAGAAACGAAAAAGAAAATTCTTCAGGTTGCCGAAGAAAACGGCTATAAGCCTAATATTCTTGCGCAGGCAATGAGAAGCGGCAAATCCAAACTTATTGGAATTGTGGTTTATGACCTTGAAAATCAGTATTTTTCAGATATTATAACTAATATTGAAGATTGTTGTGCGCGCAAAGGCTATTCAACGGTGGTTACTTTCACCAATATGCAACCGCGCAAAGAAATGGAATGTATAGAAAAGCTTTCCCAAATGTCTGTTGACGGTATAGTTATCTGCCCCGTAAGTCAGGGTGAAGAACTTGAAAACCACCTGCTTTCCTTAAAAATCCCCGTTGTTACCATCGGTAACAAGTTGAGAAAAATACCGTACGTTGGAATTAACAACACTCTTGCAATGAATGAAATTGTAAATTTTGTTGTGGAAAAGGGGTATAACCGCCTTATATATGTAAAGCCGCATCTTTTGAAAAATTACACCTTTGCCCAGAACGAACGTTTAAGTGCTTTTTCTAAGGCGTGTACGAACACGGAACACGTTATAACCGACCTTTACAGCGCAATTAATCAATTAGAGCCTGATAAGAAAAACGTTTTTATCTGTCCTTCCGACGTTTATGCTTTAAAACTTTACGTTGAAGCAAAAAATCAGAATACAGGTATTATCAGTTTTGATAACACAAAGCTTCTTAATGAATTTGATATAAAAATTGATTCCGTAGGCTATGACGTTTTTGAAATTGCACGCATTATTTCCAATTATCTCATTGACGGTCGCGCTTTTGAGAGCTACGTTAATCACAAGCTGTTTATACGCGGCTCCGTATAACAAATTTATAATAAAAAAGTCCTTCGTGATGAAGGACTTTTTTTATTCATTTGAAACGATAGTGTAAATGGTATTTACCAATACTTCCAAGGCACATTTTATAGTAACTTTATCGTATTGATCTTTGCCGATTTCGGGCATACACCAAGGTGTTTCCATAGTTAAAACCCAAAGATTATTTGAAAGAAGATAATCTGCAAACATACCGGCATTACCGTTGGGTCGCACACGACCTAAAATTCTGTCTTTGGGCAATTCATCATATTCATTTACCCATTTATCAGAAAGATATGAGAAAACTGATTTTGCCAAGGTAACGTCTTTTTCACCGTAAACGTAAAATAACGGATATCCTGCCCATATATTGTGATAATCAAGAACTAATTTTGCATCGGAATTCTCTTCAATAAATTTTTTGACTATCTGTGTTTCAACTTCGCAAAAAGGTGCTGTGCCGGGATAAACTTCAGCTTCAACGTCATCAGAACCAAACTTGAAACCCTGCGGAAAATTTCGGTTTAAATCAACCTTGTTTCCGTTTTTTCGGTCGTTGTGGTCAAAACCCCAGGGGTTTAAAACGGGAATAATTTCAAAAGTCACGTTGCGGCGGATAAAACTTAAAATTTCATCGTTCTTGTTTTCGCATAATTCCTTGAAAAATTGAGCTGTTGTCCACGCACACCCTTGCTCATAACCGTGAATTGAGGTAATTATCAGGATTTTATATTTTTCAGGCTGAAATTCGGAAAAATTTTCAAGTTCAAAGTTTTTAAAAGTGTAGTTGTAAATTTTTCTGCCAAAAACTTCGCCAAGCTCTTTTTTTGTAAGGTAAGGATATTTTAGCAAATCATCATAAATATCATAAATTACCTGACAAGTGCTTTTTGTTAAAGGCGTTTCGTCAGTTAATGCACCGCCCTTTATTGTGTCGGGCGCAGAATAAATTTTATTGGCAAAGAAAAAATCAGACATAACTTTCCTCTCAAAAAAACCCTCATATGAGGGTTATAAATTTATTGATTTTTAATGATTTCGGTCATTTTGGGAAGTGCTGATTCCATTTCCTTAACAAGCTGAATATGTGTGCGGCATCTGTCAAGGTTATGGTTTTCGCGGTGAATCTTAAAGTAAGTGTCACCGTTTAAGTGGTCGGTCAGGAAACGCATACCACACTCAAACGTCATAAGAATTGCACCGTATGGGAATGAAAGTTTTTCGTCCATTGAAAGACCGTCACCGCAACCTTCAATAAAGCCTTTTGCAAAAGCTTCATACAGAGAAATGTCAAAATGAACTTTTGATAAATCCTGCTCATCTTCTGCGGCGGTTGATGCACCGAAACGGATTGCATCGCCAAAGTCGTTGGCGGGGTAGCCCGGCATAACGGTGTCAAGGTCAATAACGCAAAGAGGTCTGCGCGTAATGTCGTCAAAAAGCACGTTGTTAAGCTTTGTGTCGTTATGCGTAACGCGTAAAGGCAATTTTGAATACATATCAAAAATCATTTTGATTTCGTCATATCTTGAAAGGAAGAAGTCAATTTCCTCTTTCACGCTGTCTTTTCTTCCGGCAACGTTATTTTCGATAGCTTCTTTAAAATGCTCAAAACGCTGAAGCGTGTTGTGGAAGCCTGGTATAGTTTCAACTAAAAGTTCGGCATCAAAATCGGCAAGTTTCTTCTGAAATTCACCAAAACCAAGACCGCAGGAATAGAGGTCGTCTTTAGTCTGCACGGCATCAAGGCTCAATGATCCGTCGACAAAAATATAAACTCTGTAAATCTTGCCGTCTGAGCATTTATAGTATTTTTTACCGTCGATAGCAGGCATAACGCCCATAGTTTCTCTTAAAATATCGCCACCGTTTTTGTAAAGTTGTTTCTGCAAAAATTCAGTAACAAGGCATACGTTGTTCATAAGCCCTTCGTAGTCTTTAAAAACGTTGGTGTTAATACGTTGAAGAAGAAACTTATCTTCAACACGGAACGTATCGTTTATGTGACCGTTTCCCCAGGGAATAACTTTTGCGTTTTCGTCAAAGCCAAACGCAACTAAAATCTCTTTTAAATCGTTCATAGGTATCTTCCTTTTTGGATAATGTTATAACCATTGTGAAAAAATGGTATCTTTTGTACACCGTTTTGGTTAACTGCTAACATTATAACAAAAGTTTGCACTAATTTCAAGAGGTAATTTGAAAAATTCGGAAAAAATAATGCTTTTAATTTTTTTCTTTATCTGTTATAATATAATATATATTTATAATATAATGGAGAAATTTATGCATATTAACTGGTATCCGGGTCATATGGCGGCCGCAAAGAGAATGATGGAGGAAAATTTAAAGCTCATTGACGTTATAATTGAGCTTCGTGATGCGCGAATCCCCTTTTCAAGCGGCAATCCCGACATTGAAAAATTCAATAAACCTCGCGTTGTGCTTTTAAATAAAGCCGACCTTGCCGACGAAGAAAAAACAAAATTATGGCTTCAATGGTTTAAGGAAAAGGATATTCCTGCCCTTAAGGTTACTGCAAAAAACCGTCAGGGCGAGCTTATAAATCTGATAAATAAGGTTATGAGCGAAAAAGCCGAATACTTTAAATCAAAGGGCATACAAAGAAATATGCGCGCTTTGGTTGCAGGTATTCCAAATGCAGGCAAATCAACCCTTATTAATTCGCTTTCAGGTGCGCAAAAAGCAAAAACAGGCGATAAACCCGGTGTAACCCGCGGTAAACAGTGGGTAAAAACAGGTGCGGTTGACCTGCTTGATTCCCCCGGTCTCCTCTGGCCAAGGCTTGATGACCAGCAAAGCGCAAAGTATCTTGCGTTTACAGGCTCAATAAACGATGAAATTCTTGACCGTGACGAGCTTGCCCTTGAACTTATCAAAACGTTAAGGGAAAAGTATCCTGAAAATCTTGCCGAACGCTACGGCATTACTTTAGGTGAAGAAGCTCTTGATGATTATGAAGCCATCTGTAAAAGGCGCGGCTTTCTGCTTAAGAACAGAGAATATGACTATTCCCGCTGTGCGCGTATTCTGTTAGATGAATTTCGCGCAGGCACAATAGGCAAAATGACTTTGGAGGTGCCCGATGACATTTGAACTTGAAAATGAACTTTTATTAAAAGGTTTTTCAATAATCGGCGGCATAGACGAAGCCGGTAGAGGACCTCTTGCGGGACCTGTTTCTGCCGCCTGCGTTATTTTAGACCCTAACAACGTGCCGTTGGGAATAAATGATTCAAAAAAACTTTCCGAAAAGAAGCGCGAAGCACTTTATGATGAAATTATGGAAAAAGCCATTGTTTCCTGCGCGCTGGTAGATGCAAAGACCATAGATGAAATTAATATCCGAGAAGCAACGAAGCTTTGTATGAAAAAAGCGGTTGAAGGACTTCCTCAAAAACCTGATTTTCTTTTGATCGACGGTAATTTTACAATCGGTGCAATAGAAAACGAAAAATTTGTTATCGGCGGAGATGCTCTTTCTTTAAGCATCGGCGCGGCAAGCATCATAGCAAAGGTTACAAGGGACAGGTTGATGCAGAAAATAGATGAAGAATACCCTATGTATAATTTTAAAAAGCATAAAGGCTACGGCACAAAAGAGCATATCGAAAAAATAAAAGCCTACGGTCCCTGCCCATATCACAGGGCAAGTTTCTTAACGAAAATACTGTGAATTTACGCGCAGTAGGTGCCGTCGGAGAAGAGATTGCTGAAAAATATTTAAAAAAACAAGGGTATAAGATTATAGAAAAAAATTATCACGCATCAAGGTTTTCTGAAATTGATATTATCGCCCGCCATAAAAAAATGCTTGTGTTCGTGGAAGTAAAAATGCGCACAAGCCTTAAAAACGGCTACGGTCGCGAAGCCGTCACAAAGGGCAAGCAAGATAATATCAGGTACGGCGCGCAACACTATATGTGCTGTAAATTAAAAAAAGAAGAAAACTGCCGTTTTGACGTGCTTGAAATAACTTTAATAGATAACGAACCTAAAATTAAACTTATTGAAAATGCTTTCTGAAAGGGAGAAAAAAATGAAAAAGCCATTTATTTTAACGGTTTTAATGATTTTTATAATGCTTTTCTGCGCCTGTGAAAAGGGCGTGGAGCAGGCAGAAAATGAAAATCTTTTAAAAAATCCAAGCTTTGAAGAATCTTTAGGCACAGAAGTTTCCGGTTGGATTTTAGACAGATATGATGTTTCATCACCTGTTGAATATTATTCAACTATGGAGGACTCCTCTGCACCTGAAGGTAAAAACATTTTGAAAATTGAAAGCACAACTTTTAACGATGCAAGATTCGTGCAGGAAGTAGAGGTAGTGCCTAATTCATATTATTGTCTTTCCGCATACGTTAAGACTGATTTTATTGAACAGCGCGAGGCTGATTCCGGCGCACACATCGGCTTTTTGCAGACCTATTGCAAAAGTGACTATGTAAAAAGCAATACTGACTGGCAAAAACTTACCGTCTACGGTAAAACGGGCGACGATACGAAATCAGTTAAAGTTGCGTTAAGACTTGGCGATTATTCTGCCGATGCTTCGGGTACCGTTTATTTTGACGACGTTTCCCTCGTCCGCATTGACAAAGCACCTGATAATGCAAACGTGCAGTTGATGAGTTCTTTCACCTTTGCACAACCTGAACAGTCAGAAGAAGAAACTAAAAAAACTGATGAAAACAAAGTTATTATGGACGTTACCGTTATCGGCATCGTTCTTTTCGTGCTGTTGGCATTGCTACTTTTCTGGTTGTTCAAAAAAATGGAATTAAATATGCGCCATTTATACATTTTTGCCGCAGTAGCATTTTTGATACGAATTATCGCATCTGTTATGTACGTTGGCTTTAAGGTGGATATCGGTTGCTTCTCCTCCTGGGGCTCAATAATGGCGTCAAGAGGAATCGGCGGTTTTTATGAGGAGGGTATGTTCTGTGACTATCCGCCTTTATATATGATAGTTCTTGGCATAATTTCTTCAATAGGAAATGCGTTCAAACTTAATCTTCAGGAGGGTGTAGGTCTTGCACTTTTAAAATCTCCTGCAATGATTTGTGACATTGTTTCGGCAATTATGCTTGCAAAAATCACTAAAAAGCATCTTGATGAAAAACTTTCAGTGCTTATCGGCATCGGCTATCTGCTTTTGCCTACCGCTATAGTAAATTCAGCAGTATGGGGTCAGGTAGATTCTATTCTCGTTCTCTTTATGATCCTTACCTTCTGGCTTATTGATAACGATAAATTTGGTATTTCCGTTGTAACCTTTACCGTAGGACTTCTTTTAAAGCCTCAGGCAATTTTGTTCGGACCTGTTATGCTTTTAGCGGCAATCCACGAATTTTACGTTATTTATCTTGATTTTGCATCAAAGGATAAAAAGAGCGCATATATGCGTCTTGCAAAAGGCTTCGGCGGATTATTTGCTTCAATAGGCATTTTTGCATTGCTTGCAATCATAATGAAAAATAATCAGTCCGACGTTGTTCTTGATAATGGTCTTAAAGTTAACTGGCTTATCGGTAAATATTTTGAAACGTTAGGTTCTTACGATTATGCAACCTTATCCTCCTTTGGTCTTATGGGTTTGCTTGACGGTCAATGGATACCGTCCTCTACCGAAGTTTTTGAGGGTATCACTTACGGTCAGTTAGGCACCGCGCTTATGTGGATAGTTGGTTTATTTGTAATAGGAATTTTCGGATACCTTCTCTATACCGCCTTTGATAACAATAAGCGCAATAAAGGCGAAAACAAAATTGCATCAGGTTGGTTCTGGCTTCTTTCAGCACTTATGGTAGCAGGTGCCGTAACAGTTTCAACTCGCACCCACGAAAGATATATGTTCCCCGTTATTGCTATGCTTATTATGGGCTTTGCTCATTTTAAGGATATCAGATTGCTTATTATATCCTTTGGTTACGCGTTCCTTAACTTTATAAATACTGCAGGACTTCTGTTCCTCTACGAAGAAGCAGGCGTGTATTTTGCAAACGAGGATACTGCCTCGCTTAACGAAACTATCTTTAAGCTTGGCTCGTTCCTTATCGTTGCATTGTTTATTTTCCAGGTTTACGTTACTATTTCACTTATGCTTAAAAAGGAAACTCCTGTAGTTAAAAAACGTGACGTGCAGGAAAAGAAAAAACAGACAGTCAATACACCTCAACCTAAACCCGTAGCAGAAAGCGACCTTCAGAAGCTTTATAAGAGAAGAACTTATACTTTACCCAAGGTTACCTTAAAGGATATCATAATTTGTCTTTTAATAACAGTAGTGTACGGTTGCGTTGCATTTACCGACCTTGGCGACGTTAAAGCGGCACAGAATTTCTGGTATGCCGATAAATCGCAGGTTTATGCCGTTGCCGACCTTGGCGAAGTAAAGGATTTTGACAGCATTAAATATTTAAGCGCGTCAAACAGCGGAGTAGTAAAATTCTATACTTCCGAAGACGGTGAAAATTACAGCATTTATCAGACTCTTGCCATAAACGGTGAAGACCAATGGAAAAAAGTTGGTGACGGTGGCAAAGCAAGATATATCAAAATTGAAGCAAACTCTGCAACGAGCATAAAAGAGCTTGTTATCTTAAAGGATGATAAACCTCTTGAAGTCGTTCAGACAAGTGAACAAATCGTTCCCGTTGATGAATTTTCTGCAGATGCAAAGAATCTTTTTGATGACCAGAAATGCTATAATTCAACCGATAAAGAAGAATATGCACCCTTGTCAGTGTGGTCAAGCGGCGGAAATTACGTGCTTAATTTCAATGAGCTTGCATCTATAAGCGGCATTGATGCATATTTTAAAGAAGCAGGTCAGTTTACTATTGCAGTTCCGTCAAGTGTTTTGAACGAAACAGGCGACTGGACAGATATCTTCACCTTTGAAAGCGACGGTGAGGGTTGGGTAACGGGCACGCTTTTGTTTACCGATGATTATCTTTCTGCCATTGGTAGTGTACTTGTTAAAAATCCGAACAACGCAAAAATAGCCGAAATTAAGTTTTCAGGTCAGCAAACACTTACAGTAGATTCCGTGTTCAACGATGACGGTGCATTTGTTGAACGCGACAATGATATTTATAACTGCTTTGACGAAAGTCATTTTGATGCGGGAGCACAAGGCTCCGTTACAAAAGGCAAAACATGGAGTGTAACTTCAGTTGCCGATTACGTTATTGCAGACTTTGGCGAAAGTAAAAATATTGACAGAGGTTATTACAGAACAAGTCTTACAAAGGGTAGCTTCGGTGTATATATTTCTGAAGACGGTGCAAACTGGAACAGACAGAACACTCTTACCGTTGAAGAAAGCAACCTTTATTACTGGCACAATCTTTCACTTTTAGGTAAAGCAAGATACGTTCTTATTACCGCAGATACTCAATATCTTAAATTAGTTGAAATCGGCTTCTTTGAAAGCGATACTGCTGAAAAAACTATTCCCATAAAGGAAATTATCGCATCAAACACAAAGGATGACGGCGGTAAAAACCTTTTCGACGAGCAGGATTTAGTGCCCCCCGAAGGCGCAACCTATATGAACAGTATGTACTTTGATGAAATCTATCACGCACGTACTGCCTACGAAAGCGCAAACGGTCACTCTATTTACGAATGGACTCACCCACCGCTGGGCAAAGATATGATGTCCTGGTGCGTTTCGTTAATGGGAATGACTCCTTTTGCTTGGCGTTTTGCAGGTGTTGTTGCAGGTATTTTAATGGTGCCCGCAATGTACTTTATCGGCCTTCTGATGTTCAAGAAAACTTCGTGGGCAACGGTGACCGCGCTTCTTATGGCATTTGACGGTATGCACTATGCGCAGACAAGAATCGCCACTATCGACTCTTTCGGTGTACTGTTCATAATCTTAATGTTCCTGTTTATGTTCTGGTACTACAGTTTAAGTTTTTATGACGTGCCCCTTAAAAAGACTTTTATTCCTCTTGGTCTTTGCGGTCTTTCCTTTGGTCTTGGCGCGGCAAGTAAATGGATATGTCTTTATGCAGGCGCAGGTCTTGCAGTTATATTCTTTATAACTATCTACCGCAGATGGAATGAATACTCTATTGCCCTCAAAAACGTTAAAAAGGCAACGGGTGAAGATAAAAAATATCTTAACCACATTATCAACAGCTTCAGCCTTAATACAGTTTACACGTTGCTTTTCTGCATCGGTGTATTTATCGTTATTCCGCTTATAATTTATTGCTTGTCCTATTATCCTTACTGGAATGCGGAAACAGAAACGAGAAAATGGTACGAAATCATTCTTTCAAATCAGGAAGCAATGTTCTCATACCACTCAAAGCTTCAGGCAACCCACCCCTACCAGAGTGATTGGTACACCTGGCCCGTTATGAAAACACCTATGTTCTATTATGCAGGACCTCAGGATGCCGAAAATATGTCTGCAATCTATGCTTTCGGCAACCCGATTGTGTGGTATTCAGGTCTTGTTGCAACACTTATCGGCTTTGGTATTGCAATTATGCGTTTCTTTAACGGCAAGTTGTTTACTTCAAGTGCAACACTGGAAGCCACAGGCTTCTGGGGCTTGTTCAGGGCAGGCGACGAAACCGATGATGACAATGCAGAAAGAGATACACGCACACTTATATTCCTTATTATCGGTGTTGCATGTAACCTTATGCCGTGGATGGGCATTAACAGATGTATCTTCATCTACCACTATTTTGCAACTGTACCATTTATAATTTTCTTTACTGTGTATCTGTTACGTTATATCACAAGATACGAAGTAAAGGTTGGCTCAATTTTAACCGTTGCTTTGGTAGTGCTTACAGTATTCTGGTTCTTTATGTTC
>JAZROC010000082.1:0-1700 GCA_045648525.1 Clostridia bacterium | reverse complement strand
GGCAGATTTTTACGCAAACTCCCAAATCCTTGCAGGAATCGTGATTACATTTTCTTTCGCACAAACCGCAAGAAGTACATTTTTGTGGATTTTTGGTAACTTCCCTATAAAAGCTCTGACCTTCAGGATTATGACACCACGTACATTTTAAGGGACAACCTTTTAAAAACACCGTAGTGCGCATACCTATGCCATCGTGAAGTCCAAATTCTTTTATGTCGAAAATAAGATTATTCATTAAACTCCTGCCTTGCTATAAGGTGGTCCTGATATTCCTTATCAAGCTCAACGAAGTAGGCACTCCAGCCCCAGATACGTACGATAAGGTTTGAATAATTTTCAGGGTGTTTCTGGGCATCAAGAAGTCTTTCGCGGTTAATTGAGTTAAGCTGAAGCTGATGACCGCCCATATCAATATACTGTTTAACTAAACCTGCAACCTGATTTATGCCTTCATCGGTATTAAATACAGTTGAATGGAATTCCATTGTAAGAGGTCCACCATTTATAACCTTCTTTAACGGAGGTTTGGTAAAGGACTGAATTACCGAGAAAGGTCCCTTTGAGCGCACGTAAAGGCTTGGCGAATAGTTCGTGCCGAAAGGCTCGCCCTTTCTTCTGCCGTCAGCAGAAGCGTCCATTTCATTGGCGTGCCACAAATAGAACATTGCAGAGCCAGTACCTGCCCTGAAAATCCCGCCACGGGAGTTTTTCTTGCCTTTTAATGAATCACCGTACCAGCCCATAAGAGTTGATGCAATATTATCAACCGAATCAACGTTATCGCCCATTTTTGCATCTTCAAAACGGCAGGCGTGCAAAAGTTCTTCAAAGCCTTCAAAATCATTTTTGGTTGCTTTTATCATATCGGAAGCCGAAACGTCCTTTTTATCAAAAACGTGGTTGCGGATAGCTTCTAATGCATCGGCTGCAGTTGCAATGCCTGTGCCGTGGAAGCCAAAGTTATTATATTTTCCGCCCATTGAAATATCGCGGGCATTTTTAATTGTGTTGGGCATTAAAATTGAATAGAAAGGCGCGGGCACGTTGTAAAGATTTTGAATACTTGCGCACATTCTTTCAGTTTCATCATAAATTTCCTTGCGGATTTCCTCCATAAAACCATCAAAACAGCAGGAGTTTTCAAGTTTTTCATACATAACCTTTTCAACTATTTTAGGATAGCAAAGAGCATTTATGTTTGAAATATCTGCTTCACCGGGGATAATAAACTCCCAGCAAGCGGCAACGGAATAATTGCGGGCATCCTCTAAAGAATAGCCTAAATCAACTAAACCGGGAATAACAACGTCATCATTTGAATACTGCGGGAAGCCTAAACCTGCTTTTGTAAGGTGAGTACCTTCTACATAACGCTCAAAAGGAGTATCCTTTGAAACACGCAGGTTAATTTTCGGGTCGATAAGTTTAAGCTCACAGCTTGCGCGAAGGCACATTTCAGATAACATATTATAAGCATCGTTGCCGTCCTTATCACAGCCGCCAAGCATAAGAGCCTGACCGTTGTCGCCCTGCTGAACGCCTACGTACTTATCACTGTCAAGGTTGAAGGAGAGGAAGAATTGGCTGAGAACTTCGTAAAGCTCTTCTTCGGGTACACCTGCATCAATATCAGCCTTCAAGTAGGGATACATAAACTGGTCAAATCTACCGATTGTATTGTGGTAAGTACCTTCTGC
>JAZROC010000081.1:0-2738 GCA_045648525.1 Clostridia bacterium | reverse complement strand
GCGCAAAAATTCTTCACAACTGAAATAAAGACCGAACGTTTTCGTTCGGTCTTTATTTTTATTCGCAAAGTTTTGCTACAATCTGGTTAATAAGAAGTCGGAGGCCAAGCGGTCTTAGGAAGACAAATTGGAGTAGCAACTCCTTGGCTCACAGAACGACATGGCTACGATCCGACTTATATCGCGCAAAAATTCTTCACAACTGAAATAAAGACCGAACGTTTTCGTTCGGTCTTTATTTTTATTCGCAAAGTTTTGCTACAATCTGGTTAATAAGCTTGCCGTCAGCCTTGCCTTTAAGTTCGCCCATTGCGGTGCGCATTATCATGCCCTTGTTCTTCTGGTCGATAAGCTCTTGGCACTTTTCTTTAAGGAAAGCGATAATTTCCTCTTCGCTCATCATTTTAGGTGCGAAAGCTTCAACAGCCTGAAGTTTCTGGGTGTACTCTTCCAAAAGGTCGGTACGCTCTTTAGGGCAGGTGTCAACCTGTTCCTTTAAGGATTTAACTTCCTTTAAAATTACGCGGTCAACAAGCTCTTCTGTGATGTTATCTCTGATACCCTCGTCAATGGCAACCTTTTTTACAGCGGCAATCAATGAAGAAATTGCATCCTTCTTAACCTTGTCCTTTGCCTTCATTGCGGCAATCATTTCTTTTTGCAGTGCTTCAAAAAGCATATATATTTCCTCCTTGAGAATTATTTTCTATAATATTATAGTATTTAATTTGAAAATCGTCAATAAATCTTTTTATATTTGTATTGACATACGATGTGTACTTGCTATAATAATATATATAATAAAAGTTAATAAATTATTAAAAAATAGATTGATGAGTGATTAAAACGTGGATAGATACAAATATGTAAAAATTTCAAATACTTAAAGGAGTGATTTTATGCATTTTAACAAGGAAACCGCATCAAATTGTACAAGAATGATATGTATTTTAATGGTGCTCTCTATTATTTTGTGCGTTGGTTGTTATAAAGGTGATACAAATATTCCACAATGTACCGAAGCACCAATAGTTACTGCTACAATTTCACCAGATACAATTATTAATGAAGAACAGATAAACGAAGAACAACCAGAAGTACGCCCTCATAGTGAAAGTTCTTATGAAAATATGATAGCATTTCTAAATAACGTTGATGAAAATACCTTCGGTGAAGGGCGTTTTAAAAACGTTATTGAAAGGATTCGTGACGATGGGTATATTCTTCAACCATATTTTAACGGTACTCCTGCAACAATTGCGGTACGAAATGAAGAACAAACATTACATCTTGCACCTGCATATAATGGCTTAAGTGAGGAACTTTTTGCGTGGTACAGAAATACAGTTGATGGTAAAGAATATTACTTTTACGTAGGTGTGAATTATATAGAAGAACAATATCTTGATGAATATGAAGCTCATGGAAGTGGCGGCGCATATTATGCCAAAGGTGATGACTATGAGGAAAAGGTGAATACGGCAATTTTTAAATCAGCACGGGATTATGTGAAAATGCAGACCTGCGGTGAAGAAAGGAATATTATTCTAATAAAGGAAAATACAGGAGGATACAACGCGGCAGAGTTTCGATATGATGATTTTGGCATTTATGTAAGATTTTATGTTGCTGACGAGGGAATTTTAATTGATGAAGCACGGGAAATATTAAATAAACTTTCCTTTGAAAAGGTTTACCTGAACTGATATTTAAGGCGCAGTGCATTTTGTACTGTGCTTTTTTAAGTTATTTTCAAAATAGTCAATAAACTAATTGCAAAATTTTCGTCTTTTTGATACAATATATATATTAAATTGAAAAGGTGTTTTTTATGGAAGAATTAAGAAAGAATTTTATTCAGGAAATCGTTGAAAATGATATTGAAGAAAACGGCGGTAAATTAAATATCGTTACCCGTTTTCCTCCTGAGCCTAACGGATATCTGCATATCGGTCACGCAAAGGCAATCTGCGTTGATTTCGGCATTGCCAAAAAATATAACGGCAAGTGCAATCTCCGTATGGACGATACCAACCCTGCAAAAGAAGATAACTTCTACGTTGAAGCAATAAAGAAGGACGTTGAGTGGCTTGGATTTACTCCTGATAATCTTTGCTTTGCCGCAGATTATTTTGAGGAAATGTATAATCAGGCTATCGTATTAATTAAAAAGGGTCTTGCTTTCGTTTGCGATATGAACGCTGATGAAATCAAGGAATCACGCGGTACGTTAACAGAGCCCGGTAAAGAGAGTCCCTACAGAAACAGAAGCATTGAAGAAAACCTTGACCTTTTTACACGTATGCGCGCAGGCGAGTTTGCTGACGGCGCAAAGGTTTTACGTGCAAAAATTGATATGGCTTCACCTAACATCAATATGCGCGACCCCATTATTTATCGCATACTTCGTATGGAGCATTACCGCACAAACAACGATTGGTGCATCTATCCTATGTACGATTATGCTCACCCCATCGAAGATATGATTGAAAACGTTACACACTCAATTTGTACGTTGGAGTTTGAAGACCACAGACCGTTATACGATTGGGTAGTTGAAAACGTTGATATTGATGCAAAGCCAAGACAGATTGAGTTTGCCCGTCTTAATATGACCCGCACCATTATGTCAAAGCGTTATTTAAAGAGTTTAGTTGATAATTCAAGCGTTTCAGGTTGGGATGACCCCAGAATGCCCACCATCGCAGGCTTGAGAAGACGCGGTTACACTCCTGAAG
>JAZROC010000080.1:0-5134 GCA_045648525.1 Clostridia bacterium | reverse complement strand
AGAAGCAGAACTTATTGCAACTTCCAATACTGATGAATATTTGGTTTATGCTTCTGATGCTAAAGCAACTGATTTTAATAAAGCTTATACAGTTGTAATTACAGATGGAACAAATGAAATAAGCAAGGTATCATATAGTGTAAATGACTACGTAGCATATATTGCTTTAAAGGGTGAAACATCTGCAATGTATGATATTACAAAGGCATTAAATAACTACGGAATTGCCGCAGTTTCCTTCAAAAACGCTTAATGAGGTGAAAAAAATGAAGATTTATGAAAAACCTGAAATTAACGTAGTTAAAATCTACGCAACTGACGTTTTTACCGAAAGCGGTGGTGACGGAGACTTCAATTTAGGAGACGAGGAAATTCTTTAAGGAGGCGCTTTAAGGTGCTTAGAAAAATAACTTCAATATTATTGGTAACTGTTTTTGTAGCTTCCTGCTTTAGTATGGTTGTTTTCGGCGGAGCAAGTAATAATTTGCTCCCAGCCGAAATTTCAACGTACACGCAAGGCACGGGCAAGGTCACACACGAACATGTTGAGTATTTTAATTATGCAAACCATTTATACAGTCAGGCAATAAGCGCTGACGCTCTTTGCGTTAACTACAGAAGCAACGCAACAAGCACTCAGGCATCGCCTTTCTGGTTATTGGGTTCGTATATAAGAAATTATGCAACCGAAAAGTCTGCGGAAAGTTATATCGTTAATGTTTCTATGGATGTTAAAGGTAGCGTAACTTCTTTAAAACTTATGTTAAGAAGAAAGGGAAAACGTTAACGGTACGAAAATTGATTTAACAAGTACCACGACTCTTTCAAAAGATACTTATACAACTCTTTCAGGCTCATTTGAGTTGACAAGAGACGTTGCTCTTCTGGCAGAAGATAATTGCTACGCTCTGTGCGTTGGTGATATTACAAGACCTTCCGCATTGGCAGGTATCTATTTTGATAATGTTACAGTGACCATTACTGCGGTGGGTGGCGCAACACCTACACCCGTTGTAACGGCTACGCCAACAGCAACACCCACGGCAACAGCTATGCCAACACCCATTGTAACTGCAACACCCATTGCAACTGCAACACCTGTTGTAACTGCAACGCCTGTTGTAACTGCAACGCCTGTTGTAACTGCAACACCCATTGTGACTGCAACGCCTGTTGTAACTGCAACACCAACAGTTGCACCTACACCGACAACAGCGCCTATTGGCTTATTGCCAAGTGAAATTTCAGTATTTAATGCTGACAGTGGTGTTACTGAGCATAACCATCTTGTATATTTAGGTTCAGCAAACCATTACGGCACGAAAACTGTAAATGCCCAGGAAGGTGCGTTAAGAATTGGATATCAATCTTATGCATCCAACTATCTTTCACCAATGTGGCTTTTAGGTTCATATATAAACAAATTCGCAACTGAAAATGTTGGTGATAAGTACGTTGTAAACGTATCTCTTGATATTAAAGGAAGCATAGATTCTGCAAACCTTGCAATCCGTCGTTTCGGTGTTGATGCCAATGCAACAATGCGAAAAGTAGGCAGTCAGACGTTTAATAATGATACCTATACAACTGTTTCGGGAGCTTTTGAACTTACGAAAGCAGAGGCGCTTAACGCAAAGGAAAACTGGTACGGTTTATGTATAACTGATATCGTAAGACCCTCTAAGCTTGCGGCAATCTTCTTTGATAACATAAAACTTGAAATTACCGCAGTTGATGAAGAACCCCAACCTGAAACAACACCTATAGGACTTTTGCCCAACGAAATTTCTATATTCAATGGCGGAAATACAACAAATCCGCATCTTGTGTATAAAGAAACTGCAGGTCATATTTACAGTAAAACAGTAACGAAAGACGAAATTCTTAACGTTGCATACAAAGCACCTGCCGATAAGAACAATTCGCCTATGTGGCTTTTGGGTTCATACATTAAGAATTTTGCGATGAACAACGTTGCAGATGCCTACAAAATTGAAGTTGCAATGGATGTTAAGGGTTCAATAAATAGCGCAAACCTTGTTGTTCGCAGATTCGGTGATGAAAGCGATAACACCTTAAAACTTATAAAAGAGGGCGCGGAGCTTAATTTTGAAAACTTCACAACTCTTTCAGGCGTTTTCTATTTAAGTAAAGAGGATGCCCTTAAAGCAACCGAAACTCAATACGCACTGGCACTTGATAAAATTGCATTGGTTGATGCTTTGAGTGGCTCCTGGGGCAAAATAAATTCAGTTCAGTTTGATAATATCGTGCTTAAAATTTATACTGCTCAAGAGGTTATAGAAATTCCTCTTGATGAGAAAAAGGTCTTCAATGGTGATGCAGAAGCCGGCTTGAAAAACTGGACAGTTTTCTCATCAGGCGGTGGTAAAATTGAACTTTCAACTGATACGAAGTCAGGTGAAGGATATTCGGTTAAATATTCTTCTCCTTCAAGCGCTTACGGCTCAATCGCTTTTGATTTAGGTCCTGCAATAATTGAAGACACACTTATGGGCTATAAGGGCAGAGGTAACGGAACCTATGTATTATCTTTTGATGCTAAGGCAACAAGAAGCGCTACATTAACACCTATGCTTAACTCACAGGCACACTCTTCAAGCACCTATGCAGCAGCAAACTCAAAGATTGATGTTACAACAAAGTGGAAGTCATATCAGGTACGCGTCGAAATTACAGACAAAATGCTTAATGCAATTAAAGAAGCGTATAAATCAGGTAAAACCAACGCTTATGAAGTAATTTTGAGACTTGATGCATCTAAAACCTTGTTTAAAACGAGCAAAACAGACGCATATTATATTGATAACGTTTCAATTAAATACGTTGAAGGCAGTGGCGCTGCACAGGATAGATACAACTGGCTTATGAAAAATGCCGATGGTGTTAAGTTCTCACTTAATAAAGACTTGTGGGATGGCTGGATTGTGACGGGAGAGGGTATACTTTCTTCAAGCGACGTAAAAGACGGCTATGCAACAAAGACATTTACCATAAAAAATACAAGCAATGAAGACATTTTTATAAGAATGTTCCTTCAGACAAATGCCAAACTTTCAAATGGTAAAACCACGTGGGTAGGTCCTAAGGGTGCAAATAGCGAACTTATCCAGATTCCCGCAGGCGAAAGCAGGGAAATAAGCGTAAGCATTCCGGTTGTGAACAACAAGGTTGAAGTAACTGTAGGCGATAAAACGGGAAAATACGATATATCAACCTTCTTTGCACGCTTTAATTTTGAAAAAGGCATTTTCAAAGGCAACTCATTTATAATCGAATGTAGGAATAAGGATGTTTCCAAATTGCTTGCATTCCAGGGAACGGACAAAACAAGCTGGACTGCCGTTGCCTTTGCTTCCCAGTCAAATACGGGCGATAATGGAATTTTAGTTCCTGCTTGCCTTGTGACGCTCATAGTTCCTTTAGTTACAATTTTAACGTTAAAAAAGAAGAAAGAACAATAAAATGAAGGGAACGCTTTAAATGCGTTCCCTTTTAAAAAGGAGAAAGTATTATGCTGTTGTTTCCTTACCCTCAAAGTATAAAGTTTAATAGCGGAATAAATAAAAACAATTCTGTAAAATATGTAACTGACGATAATTTGAACAATGAAGAATATAAAATCAACGTAGAAGAAGCAGGTGTAACAGTAACCGCAAAGGGAGATATTGGTTTTTTCAGAGCAAACACAACCTTAAAGCAGCTTTTAACGGATTCGGAAATTCCTTGCATGGAAATTCACGACTGGCCGACAGTTGAAAACCGCGGAATTATGCTTGATGTTTCAAGAAGCAAAATTCCATCCCTTGAAACGCTTCTTAAATTGGTTGATATGTTTGCCGATTTGAAAATCAACGAAATTCAGCTATATATGGAAGGCTATCCCTTTGCATACGAAAGTTATCCTGATATCTGGAAAGACACAACTCCTTTGACACCTGAAGAAATAAAGTTCCTTGATAAATACTGTAAGGAAAGATTTATTACTCTTATTCCTAATCAGAATTGTTTTGGACACATGTCACCGTGGCTTGTAAAAGATGAGTTTAAGCATCTTGCCGAGTGTCCCGAAGGTTTTGTTTTCGCCAATGAACAATGGAAACCACACAGTCTTGACCCGCTGAATCCTGAAAGCTTTGAGTTTGTAAAAACGTTGTTTAATGATTTGCTGCCTAATTTTACAGCAGACACGGTAAACATTAACTGCGATGAAACTCTTGAACTTGGTTGGGGTAAATCGAAAGATGTTTGCGAGGAAAAAGGAAAGCATCGCGTATATTTTGATTATCTTTTAAAGGTCATAAATTTTATACAATCAAAGGGCAAAAAAGTAATGTTCTGGGGTGATATTATAAATAAAGCACCAGAACTTTTAAAGGAATTGCCTGAAAACGTTATTCCCATAAATTGGGGATACCGTCCTGAAAACCCGCCTGAATCTGCGTGCATAGAGTATGAGAAAATAAATCTTCGATTCTATAACGCACCTGGTACGCAAAGCTGGAACACCATTTTAGGCAATACTGAAACTATGTTCGTAAATGCGGAAAACGCAGTAAGTCGTGCCGTTAAATACGGTGGCATAGGTGTGCTTGATACCGATTGGGGCGACCTTAATCATCCACACTATATATCGATAAGTTATGCACCTTTTGCATATTTTAGTGCAATAAGCTGGAATTACTCACAAATGCAAAAACGCCTTTTGTGCGATTATCTTAATAAATACGTATTTAAGGATGAAACAAATCGCTTTGCTCAGCTTATGCTTGATGCAGGCAGATATCACCAAAAATTTGATTTTTCAAAAACAAAGCGTGGCTTTGTAATCGGAATTTTGTATTATCCCCTTGAAGAAATGTCAATGGCTGAAAATGGTGAAGTAAGTGAAGTTGATAAACTTGAAAAATATCTTGACGAGATTGAAAGCAGAGCAAATGAAATTACATTGCCTGGTGATGAAGGTAAACTTATTATGGATGAGTTCTATAATTCATTGAGAATAATGCGTTTTACCTGCGATTTAGCGCGATACAAACTTAAAAGTTATGATGACAAAGACGAGCATATGAGAAAAATCGCCGAAACAGAAAGTGTAATGAAGTCGGAGGCC
>JAZROC010000079.1:0-2092 GCA_045648525.1 Clostridia bacterium | reverse complement strand
CATGGCTACGATCCGACTTGCATCTGTCTTTCAGCGCCACCGCAACCTAATGCGTTAGTTACCCAAAGAATTTTTAATTTTTCACTCATCTTTTTTTCCTCAATACTTTATCTGATTTTTTTATCAGGAAGAACTATTTTTTCACCTAACTTGAAATCAATTTCATCAGGTTCAAAACCTTGTGTCCCTGTAGCAGGAAAAAAAGTTATTTCTCCAAAAAAGATTTCATCATTTATATCATATAAATCAATTCTAGCAAACGGCATCCCCTTTGATAGTTTCTCTGCAATATCAATCATCTCATCAAATTTTTTAGGCTTTTCTACCTGTTTTTTACTATTCGGATGGGATGGTCTCTTTAAATTCAACAAATTCCAATTAACATCATAAAAATTTTCTTTTAATCCATCTTTTGAAAAACGTTCCAAGCAGACTAATATAATCTCGGGTTTTCCATTAAAACAGAAAAATTTATAATCCATTAATTCTTCTGTTTTATTATCAATCATAAACTCTTCAGCAACTATCTTATGCGGTACGTTTTTATAAGGCCATTCTCTATCGCAAAGATAATAGTCCTGTTCCAAACCTCTTTTAAGACCTGCCTTTACTTTTTCAATATCCATTTTAGATTTATCTGTACATATGTACATACCATCACCTGGATTATGGTTGCATTTAATTACAAATTTATCAGGTAAGGCATCAAAATCAATATCATCAACGTTATCCCACACACCAAGTAAAGGAATAAGATATTGTTCACCAATTTTTTCTTTTATATAATCTCTTACAAGATATTTATCTACCATAACCGTATATTCAGGTCTACGATTATAAAGTTTTAACCACTGAAGTTTTTCATTGAATCTTTTTGGATTACGCAAATTAAGCTTTTTCTTTGTATGCATATAATAGCGCAAACGTAAATATAAACTATCAGGAATTAGTCCTAATATTTTAGCAACTTTATTATTCATTGTTTTCTCCTTTGAAGATTACTCAATAACATTTTCCCATAATTTAAGAACAATATCTTTTTTATAGTTTTCAGACGTTAACAACGCCTGCTTACTAAGATTTTCTCTTAATTCATCATCGTTCAAAACGCGTTTTATTGCTTGAGCCAATTTTTCTTCATCTCCCATTGGCACCAAAAGACCGTTAACACCGTCATTTATAACTTCATCAGCACCGGGATAATCAGTTGAAATGCAAGGTAAGCCTAACATCATTGCTTCAAGAAGTGCATTTGATAAGCCTTCAAAATCAGAGGTCATTACAAAGATATCTGCCGTAGAAATTTGATTATGCAAATCACTTACGTTTCCCCTTAAAGTTATCCTATCTGACATATTATTGTTATCTATAAGCTCCTGCAGAGAATTTTTTAATTCACCATCACCATAGATATCTGCTTTTATTTCAGGAAACTCGTCATTAAGTTGTGTTATAGCATTTATAAGCATAGTATGCCTTTTTTGTGGCCCCAACCTACCTGCAGTTACAATTCTTCCTTTTTGGCTCACTCCCTTTTCAGTTTTCACTTCTATGGGATTGGGAATTACATAACTTTTAGGCGCTAAAGAAGAATCAAAACAAGATTCTTCATACTTAGTTTGATGCACAATTGCTTTGCAATGCTTAAATCCATAACTTATATTACATAATTTAAGCATAAAGTTTCCTCTGCCATCGTGTTTAGGGTCATTACGTTCTGATACAATGACAGGAATTTTTATGCCAAAGGTTGACATAAGCACTAAAGCATTAATTCTACCTATAAAAGAAACTATTCTCTCAGGCTTTCTTTTCTTAAGATATTTTCGAATGTCGAAAACCCATTTGATTGCATTTTTTATATATGATTGACTTTTTCCGCTTAAATCAACTATATTTATGTTTTCGTTAAGTTTATACCCCACTTCATTTTTAAGAAGTAATGCAATATCAACATCCCAGCCCTTTTCGCTATAATGGTTGGCAAGAATTGATATTACACGTTCGGCACCGCCACCTGCCATACTTCCTATAAAAAACGATATTTTCATTTAATAACCTCTAACAACTTAATTAAATACTTCTGCGTATA
>JAZROC010000078.1:0-1874 GCA_045648525.1 Clostridia bacterium | reverse complement strand
ATCGTAGCCGATTTCCTCAATAAACTCATAGGCTTTTTCGAAGAAAATATCTGTATCCTCTTTTTTAAGTGACGCATCGGCAGGAATATGCAATGCAATGGTTTTGTCACCTTTCTGAAGAGCAATTTCCCACTCATTTTTATCTAAAACAATCTTCTCATTTTTAATAAGACCTTTTTCATCAAGGGGATAACCTATGTAAGCATCGTCGGTTTCAATAAATTCGGGGTTAAATGAACCGTTTTCATCTGTGCAGAATCTTGCACCTAAAACGTGACCTGACCTATGCACCGCGTGTTCCTGCGTTAAAGCAACAATTTCGCCTTGTTTATTTTTGAAAACAACCACGTCACCGTAAAAAGTTAAGTTAAAATGAAGTTGAAGTGACAAAAACGGAATAAGATTGCCCTCAATAGTGTGCTGAAACCAGTTTAAAAGGTCATATCCGTCGTGACCGTTATGGCGAAGCCTGAAACCTCTTATGCCATTCATAAGAATTTTCATTGACTTTTCTGCCATTTCTGCCGAAAAACCTTTTTCCACAAAGTTTTTAAAGCATAAATCCGCCTGAGAGCATATTAATAATGCCGTAAGCATATCATATTTTACGTTTTCTTTTCCGTCAGGTGAAACGGGTTGAACAAATTGCGGCAATTCCTGACGCACGTTTTCCCTTGAATTAAGAACTTTTGCCATAAACACAAGAAAAAGCTCAAAATCCTCGTCACCGTCAACAGTTTCCGCCGCCTTTTTAAGAACGGGCAAAAATTCGCCAAGCAAGCCGTACTTATGCTCAAGCATATCATAATAACTTGCCTTTGAATAAATGCATCCGCTTTGTTCGTAGGCCGCAACTGCGCCTTCAAAATATTCATTCCATTGGCTGTTCCAACCCTTGCAGTTGACCTTTGCCATTAACTGTTCTATCGTTTTTACCATAAAGCATCTTCCTTTCCGTTTAATGATATCGCATATTACTTTGATTGTCAATAGTCGCAAGTAATTTTTTTGTTGAAAAAAGTCGGAATATTTGATATAATAATTTTGTATTTATTTTTATTTATTTTTTAAAGGAGACGTTTTTATGTCCGAAATCAAAAGAAAACGCAGATTTGGCGACCGCAACGATGGTCGAAAAATCCGCACTTTACCACCGATGCAATACGTTGCAGTAAGCATTATGCACAAAAGAAACGATGCACAGAATCTTTTCAAATCGAGCATTGACTACGCTTACATTGATGAATACATCAGAAAAAAGCGTGAAGAGGGTCTTACGGGATTTGGTTTTATGCACGTTATCGTTGCCGCTTACGTAAGAATGGTTTCCCAGAAACCCGCCCTTAACCGCTATATTGCAGGCTGGAAGATTTTTGCACGAAATGAAATCATCTTAAGTATGATGGTAAAAAAGGAAATGAAAGTTAATGCGCAGGAATCTGCCATTAAAGTACGTTTTCAGCCTACCGACACCGCAGAGGACGTTTACAGACGTATGGAGGAAGCCATTGCCGTTGCAAGACAGGAAGGTGACGCAAACACCTTTGATAACGTTGCACGCATAGTAAGCTACCTTCCCTCCGTTCTTTTAAGGTGGTTCGTTGCCTTTATGCAGTTTCTTGATTATTTCGGTATTATGCCGAAAATCGTCGAGGAAGCATCACCTTTCCACGCAAGCGTATTTATTTCAAATTTAGGTTCATTGGGTATTCCGCCAATTTACCACCACCTTTATAACTTCGGAAACGTGCCGGTGTTTATTACTTTCGGCACAAAAAGACGGGAGCTTCAGTTAAATGCCGACGGCACAACCTCGCCCCGCACAATGATTGATTATACCGTTGTTACTGACGAGCGCACAACTGACGGACACT